>NZ_JBEVTM010000014.1:0-64261 GCF_040884255.1 Olsenella sp. AGMB03486 | reverse complement strand
AAGGGCAATATTGCCCTTCTTCCAGGCAATTCCTTCGTCGCAGTTCCTGATTGCAAGGGCAGTCTTGTTCCGGAAGAGCGTGTTCTTCTGGGACCGGCGCTTCGCATCTTCAGCAGCAAGGACAAGCTGTCCCAGCTTCTCTCCCATGTCGGCCAGATTGACCTCAACAGTCTGCTCCGAGGCTGTCACGGGCACGACAAGCACGGCACCCTCGACACCGGCAGGAGCAGGAATCACGCGTGCAGGGAGCTCATTGCCCTCGCCAGTATGGGATGTGGCATCAAGCTGCTGCGCTGTCCCTGCACCCTCAAGATGGATGAATATCTTGCCATTGCCGCGTGTGATCTCGCGAAACTCCAGATCCATGAAGGCTCCTGCCTATGGCCGCCGATTCGTTTTCAGTCTGATGATGGCACAGCTCAGAGGCTCTTTGCCCAGCTATCGGCCCTTGCCATAAAAACTGTCCCTCCAAGAGGCACTTGTCAGTCCCTCTGCTACGAAAATAGGGCTCCGCCCCCCCTCCGGAGAACAGAGCCCTGATAGTGCATGGGTGCTTGAGGAATCTATTCCTCGTCCCCGTCAATCGAATCCTCGTCGACCTCTTCCTCGCCGCCGATATCGATTGCTTCCTCGTCGTCTGCTTCCTTCGCGCCGGCAGCGGCAAGATCTAAGCCCATCTGGTTCGAATCATGCTTCGGGGCCTGCTTCTTCTTCGCGACCATGCGTGCCACGGCGCTTACATGGTCGTTCTCGGGCAGGTTCATGATGCGGACACCCTGGGTCGCACGCTTGAGACGCGGGATCTCGTTGGCGCGGACACGGATGACGACACCGGACTCGCTCATGATCATGAGCTCATGCTGCGGACCCACCACACGGCAGGCCACAAGCTTGCCCTTCTTGTCTGTCATCGCGATGGTCTGCACGCCCTGGCCGCCACGCTTGTGCTCGGGGTACTCGCTCACCGGCGTCCTCTTGCCGTAGCCATTCTCGGTCACGACGAAGAGGTCTCCGTTGCCGTTCGTGATCTCCATGCCGAGAACCGTGGCATCGCTCTTGAGCGTGATGCCGCGCACGCCGCCGGCAGCACGGCCCATCTCGCGGGCTTCGGACTCGTCGAACATGATGGCCTTGCCGTCCGTCGTGACGAGGATGACCTTCTCGCCCGGCTTGACGCGGCGCACGTTGATGAGCTCATCTCCGCCCTTGAGGTTGATGGCGATGAGGCCGTCGTGGCGTGTCTTGTCGTACTCGGACATGGCGGTCTTCTTCACGACGCCCTGCTTCGTGGCAAAGAGCAGGTACTCATCCTTCGGGAAGTCGCGGCAGGTGATGACAGCTGTCGGATGCTCCCCTTCCTCGAGCGGAAGCAGGTTCACGATAGCGGTGCCGCGGGCATTGCGCGAACCCACCGGCAGCTCATGGACCTTGAGGCGGTACACCTTGCCCCTGTTCGTGAAGAACATGATGTAGTCATGCGTCGAGGCAACGAAGAGATCCTCGACGAAGTCGTTGTCCTTGAGGCTCACACCGCGGATGCCCTTGCCGCCGCGCTTCTGTGAGCGGTAGGTGGCGACCGGCAGCCTCTTCACGTAGGAGGCATGGGTGAAGGTGATGACCATGTCCTCTTCTGCGATGAGGTCCTCGACATCGAGGTTCTCTGCCGCATGGGCATTGATCTTCGTGCGCCTCTTGTCGCCGTACTTGTCAGCGATCACATGGAGCTCGTCCTTGATGACACCCAAGATCTTTTCCTTGTGGGCAAGAAGGTCCTCGTAGTAGGCAATCATCTCGTGGAGCTCCTTGATCTGGGCCACGAGCTCGTCACGCGCAAGACCGGTGAGCCTGCGGAGCCTCATCTGGAGGATTGCCTCGCCCTGGATATCGTCGATCTGGAAGCGCTCGTTCATGCGCCTCTTTGCCTCTGCATCATCCCTGGAGGAGCGAATGATATGGACGATCTCGTCGATGTTGTCGACAGCGATGAGAAGTCCCTCGAGGACATGGACGCGCTTCTTCGCCTTGTCGAGGTCATACTGCGTGCGCCTTGTCACGACGTCGACCCTGTGCTCGATGTAGTAGTGAATCATCTCGCGGAGAGACAGCGTCCTCGGCACGCCGTCCACGAGGGCGATATCGATGACACCGAAGTTCGACTGGAGCTGGGTGTGCTTGTAGAGGTTGTTGAGCACGACCTCAGGCACCGCACCGTTCTTGAGGTCGATGACGATGCGCATGCCCTTGCGGTTGGACTCATCGCGCAGGTCGGAGATGCCTTCGATCTTCTTCTCGTTCACGGCCTGGGCAATCTTCTCCTGGAGAAGGCCCTTGTTGACCTGATACGGAATCTCGGTCACGACGAGACGCTGGCGCCCGTTCTTGTTCTGCTCGACGTGCACCTTGGAGCGCAGCGTGATCGTGCCACGGCCCGTCTCATAGGCTTCCTTGATGCCATCGGTGCCCATGATGATGCCGCCCGTCGGGAAGTCAGGGCCGGGGAGCACCTGCATGAGCTCGTCGGTCGTGACGTCGGGGTTGTCGATCATCAGGCAGACCGCATCGACAGTCTCCTTGAGGTTGTGGGGAGGCACGTTTGTTGCCATGCCGACAGCGATGCCGTTCGAGCCATTGACAAGCAGGTTCGGGAAGCCCGAAGGCAGGACAGCAGGCTCGGAGAGCGATTCGTCGTAGTTCGGCTGGAGATCGACTGTCTCCTTGTTGAGGTCGGCCAGCATCTCCATGGCAGCACGCGTCAGACGGGATTCCGTATAGCGCATTGCTGCTGGGGGATCGCCGTCGATGGAGCCGAAGTTGCCATGGCCATCGATGAGGGGAAGCCTCATCGAGAAGTCCTGTGCCATGCGGACCATTGCGTCGTAGATGGAGCTATCGCCGTGGGGATGGTACTTGCCCATGACCTCGCCGACGGTCCATGCCGACTTCTTGTGGGGCTTGTTCGGCGTGATGCCGGCCTCATTCATGGCATAGAGGATGCGGCGGTGGACCGGCTTCAGGCCATCGCGCACATCAGGGAGGGCGCGGGCCACGATGACGGACATGGAGTACTCGAGGAAGGAGGCCTTCATCTCTTCTGCCATGTCGTCGGGCTTGAGCGCACCGCCGTGGATGTCGGAGAGGTCGAGGCGGGTGCCTGCCTCATCCGAAATCGTGTGGGAGAGGTTGGCGCCGGCGAGGTTCAGATTCTCCTCGCCTGTATCCTCTTCCTCATCTCCGTATTCATCTTCATCGTCGTCGCCGTCGAGGTCATCGTCGTCAGACCCATCCAGGTCTTCCGTGTCCTCGTCGGTATCATCCAGGTCGTCTTCGAACTCATCGCCGCGCTCGGGGGTCTCGTTGTCGTCCCCGTCGCCTGCGAAGAGATCGTCTCCTGGATGCTTGTTGTTGTCGTCAGCCACGTATCACCTTTCGCTAGATGTCGAGGAACCGCACGTCCTTGGCATGGTTCTGGATGAAGTCCTTGCGCTTCTCTACCTGGGTGCCCATGAGGTCTTCGACGGCACGCTCTGCTGCCATCGCGTCGTCGATCGTGACCTTGAGCATGATGCGGTTCTTCGGGTCCATGGTCGTCGTCCAGAGCTGCTCAGGGTCCATCTCGCCGAGACCCTTGTAGCGCTGCACGGTGTACTTCGTCGGATCCTCAAACTTCTTGGCCTCGAGGGCGAGCTCCTCATCCGTATAGAGATACTTGCCATGCTTCTTGCCCTTGGGCTTCAGCTGGTAGAGAGGGGGCTGCGCCACGTAGATGTAGCCTGCCTCGATCATGGGCTTCATGAAGCGGAAGAAGAACGTCAGAAGGAGGATCCTGATGTGGGCGCCGTCGACATCGGCATCCGTCATGATCACGATCTTGTGATAGCGGGCCTTCTCGATGTTGAACTCCTCGCCCACACCCGTGCCGATGGCCGTGATCAGGGACTGGATCGTGTCGGAGGAGAGAGCCCTGTGCTCCTGGACGCGCTCGACATTCAGGATCTTTCCGCGAAGCGGAAGCACTGCCTGGATGGAACGGTCGCGTGCCATCTTTGCAGAGCCGCCTGCGGAGTCGCCCTCGACGATGAAGAGCTCGGTCATGGCTGCCTCGCGCACGGAGCAGTCGGCAAGCTTGCCAGGAAGGGACGCCGTCTCGAGGAGGCCGCGCCTTCTCGTTGCCTGGCGTGCCTTCTGGGCGGCAAGGCGTCCGCGTGCTGCCTGGGAGGCCTTCTTGAAGATCTCCTTCGCCTGGTTCGGGTGCTCTTCGAGGTAGTCGGAAAGCCCCTGGGAGACGATGCGGTTCGTGAGCGTGCGCATGTAGGAGCTGCCGAGCTTTGCCTTCGTCTGGCCCTCGAACTGGGGATCGGGGAGCTTGACGGAGACGATGGCGCAGAGGCCCTCGCGGATATCGTCGCCCGTGAGGTTGGCATCCTTCTCCTTCAGCAGGTTGTGGCTCCTCGCATAGTCGTTCATGACCTTGGTAAGAGCGGTGCGGAAGCCCTCGATGTGCATGCCGCCCTCTTCGGTGTAGATGTCATTGGCGAAGCCCATGACATTCTCCGAATAGCCGGCATTCCACTGCATGGCAACCTCGACCTCGCCCTTCTTCTCGAGCGGGGTGTCAGGGTCGGTCTTGCCCTCGATGTAGATGGGCTTGGAGCAGCCAGGCAGGATCTCCTTCTCGTTGTTCAGGAACTTGACGAAGTCGATGATGCCACCCTGGTAGCAGAACTCGTCGACGCGCGGCGTGAGCTCGCGCTCGTCCGTGAGGATGATCTTGAGGCCCTTGTTCAGGAAGGCCGTCTCCTGCAGGCGGTCATGCAGCGTGTCGTAGTTGTAGACCGTCGTCTCGAAGATTTCGTCATCCGGCCAGAACGTGACGGTCGTGCCGGTCGTCTTCGAGGTGCCGATCTGCTCCATCTTCTTCACGGTCTTGCCGCGTGCGAACTCCATCTGGTAGATTCCGCCATCGCGCTTGACCGTGACGACCAGGCGCTTGGAAAGGGCATTGACGACAGAGACGCCGACGCCGTGAAGGCCGCCAGAGACCTTGTAGGCATTGTTGTCGAACTTGCCGCCGGCATGGAGCACCGTGAGAACGACCTCGAGGGTCGGAATCTTCTTCTGCGGGTGCTTGGCTACCGGGATGCCACGGCCATTGTCCTCGACCGTGATGGAATTGTCGGGATGCACCGTCACTTTGATCTTGGTGCAGAAGCCAGCAAGCGCCTCATCGACGGAGTTGTCGACGACCTCCCAGACCAGATGGTGCAGGCCTGTGGCGCTCGTGGAGCCGATATACATGCCAGGACGCTTGCGGACCGGCTCAAGGCCTTCGAGGACCTTGATGCTGCTCGCGCCGTATTCTTCTTTCTTGGGCACGCTCATCCTCTCTTCGAAATGCACGTGTACAGACTGCTCTATGGTATGACGTGCAGAGCAGAATAGCTTTCTGCCAAGAGAAATAACGCAGGCTTCGCACAAACGATTTTCCCGTTAGAGGCACTGAGAGCCGATTTCAGCCCATTTTTCAGATTGGCGCATACATTAACCCTGTTTGAGACAATTGCTGTCTGAAATCCGTCAGATGAGCTTCAGCGGGAAGGACACTCCAACCACATCCGGACATAAAAAATAGGGCGGGAACGCTCTTCACGATCCCGTCCCGCAAACCCGAAGGTTTCTATCTGGCTCTAGACCGCATCGGAAGCTCCCCTATCAAAGAATTTCCCTATGATGCAGAAGTGAGACCGTCCCTCGGACATATGCTCCATGTGCGCTGCAATACCCATATCAGTCATCTTGCATTGCAGACATAGGACATGATCCGCATGCATGAAATCCCGCCGTCTCCGAAATCTCTTGCACCCTGCAGAGCCGGGGCAAGCGCCAGGCATACATACGATATGAATGGTCGGATATCACATTCTGGCGCATCTGTTGACGAGATAGGACCAGCTTCCGCTCTCGCCTATGCGGTCCCCAAAAGCTTGTCAGTAAATGCATCGCGAGCGAAGGCACTCGGCGTCGTTCCTTCATCCTTTGCAGCACGCTCGATTGCTGCCTTCATCCCGACGGGGATCTTCACCGAGAAAGTGACAGTGCCTTCCTGCGAGAGCGGCGGCCTTCCATGGACAACGCCTCCAACGGTATGCTCACCCTTAGGGAACTCACCTTTCTCATAGGATGCATTCCAACGATTAATCATTTCTTCGGTGATTTCCTGACCGTCCGGCGTGTAGTGCTTCTTCTGAATCATCTTGTCCTCCTCTCGGTATCGCGTATTTCTTTCGCAAATTTCTTCCGGACTGGTGTGTTGGCATGAATGATAAGCCAACCGCCTACCTGTTCGACTGCAATAATCTCGACAGATACGCCATTCGGAAGCCAACCGACGCATAACCAGCGCGGCGGTTCATCATCGCTTGCACGCATGATCGATTTAGTCACCGACTGCCACGCCGCCAACACATCATCCCTGCTCATATGCTTAAGCGCATTGGGATGAATTTCTACATCTGGTTTCATACGCCTCCTCCCGTCCACTGCTTTTAGTATACCCATTCGTAAGACGTAATTAAGCTGCCAGCACCCCTTGTGGCGATAGGCGAATCCCTTGTGACCTCACCCGAAATCAGATCTGAAGTTTTAATCGGTCTCCGGCCAGCCATGCAAGGCAGGTCATGGATTGCCACCATCAGCAGCGGCATCAGGCTTCATGAGCCTGTCCGCTCTGCTCGCTCCTGCTCCGCTCGAGCATGAGCTTGAGTGCCTGGGCAGCTGCCCCTTTGAGGCCATCCGGCAGCTCTGCGCATCCCGCATCTATCGCCGCAGACGTCCCCTCGTCAAGCGGTGCCAGGGAAGAAGCAGGCTTCACGGGCTTTGCCTGCCTGCGCATGCCCTGAGGAGAAAGCGGCTTCTTTCTCCCTTTCCTCGAGAGCTGGAACTTGATGTCGGATGCCGCAAAGCCTCTGTTCGCAAGACGGGCGAGATAGAGCTCCTTGTTCGTCGTGAAGTCCTGGAGAAGCGCCGAAGTGTCTATGTAGACATAGAGCACCGGGGCCTTCGTCTTGAATTCCTTCACGTAGATGCCCTGGGTATGCCTGTGCTCGAGGTCGCCGTTTGCCTGCCACCAGGCGGCAGAGGCCCTTGCCTGCATGCTCATGCCCCGCTTCATGGACCCCGACATGTAGCCGCGCAGGAGCGTATCCACCTTCGTGACACGCTTCATCGAGACCTCGCCCGAACCTTCCGAGATGCGGTAGAAATCCTCGCGGGAGGTCGCGTCCGCGCCTGTCGGCTCGAAGGCAGGATAGCCTTCCGTATCCTTATCCTCGCTCACCGATCTCGACCACCTTTGCACGCTCCAGGAGCCCATCAGGGAAATACCCCAGATTCGTCGTCGTTATGACGGTCTGCATCTCTTCCTGCATGAAGGAGGTCAAGGCCCGCCTTCTCCCCTCATCGAGCTCGCTCATCACATCGTCGAGGAGAAGCAGAGGAGATGCTCCGAGGATCTGTCTCGATACCTCGACCTCTGCCATCTTCCACGCAAGGACGATCGTGCGCTGCTGTCCCTGCGAGGCAAAGCTTCTCGCATCGCGTCCGTCGAGCGCGAAGGCGATATCGTCCCTGTGGGGGCCGACGCAGCTCATCTGGCGCCTGAGATCGAGCTCCCTGCCCTTTGCCAGAGCATCTGACATGAGCAAGACCAGATCCTCGCGCGTGGCGCCCTCCGGCAAGGGCCCCAGAGAGCTTCTGTAGGCGCAGGAGAGGTCTTCCTGGGCAATCTGTCCATAGATGTCATGCGCGGCCACAGAAAGCCTCTTGAAGAGCGCAAGGCGGTGCACGAGAAGCGTTGCCGCTCCAAGCGCGACGCTTGCATCCCAGGCATCGAGGAGGCCCATATCGAAGGAAGGCTCCTTCAAGAGCCTGTTCCTCTGCTCGATTCCCCTTGTATAGGTGCGGAGCACCTTTGCATAGCCCCTATTCACCTGGGCACCGAAGGCATCGAGCTCATCTCTCCTGAAGCTTGCGGACCTCTTCACGAGGGAGAGGTCGTCCGGCGTGAAGAGGACGCTCATGAGGTTGCCGGAAAGGTCATGCGCATGGCAGGGCTTGCCGCACCAGAAGAAGCGGCGCTTTCCCTCCTTGAGCGTGAGCGCCGCATCAACTTCGCGGCCATCCCCTCTGAGGGAGAGATCGGCACGTCCTGCCTCTGCCCCTTCGCGCAGGAGCTCTTGCGCCGTCGGCTTTCTGAACGAGGACCCAGCTGTCAGGAGCTGGAGCGCCTCGACGGTGTTCGTCTTCCCGACGGCATTGGGCCCTGCAATGATCGTCATCTTCTCGTCGAAGGATATCGTCTTCTCAGCAAAGCTCCGGAAGTTCCAGAGCGAGAGCGTCTCGACCTTGAGGCCCACGCGCTACATCCTGACCGGCATGAGGAGATAGAGGTAGTTCACCTTCGCATAGCTCTTGAAGATGCCCGGCTGCATCGCGCTCTGGAGCTCGAGCGTGATCTCGTCCTGGTCGGACACGGCGTTCATGCAGTCGTTCACATAGTGGTAGTTGAGGGCGATCGAGAGATCTTCGCCTTCGGCGTCGATGTTCACATACTCCGTTGCATCGCCCTGGTCGGGAGAGGTGGCAGAGAGCTTCATAAGCTTCGCGTCGCACTCGATATCGAAGCGGACCGACGGGTTCGCAAGGGCAATGACAGAGACACGGCGCAGGGCCGAGGCAAGATCTGCGACATTGACCGTGACTTTCGTTGTGCAGGACTTCGGGAGGAGCTGCTTGTAGTTCGGGAAGTTGCCCTCGATCTTTCGGGCAATGAAGGTGGTGTTGCCGAACTGGAAGACGACCTGGGAGGGCGTGATGCCGATCAAGATCTTCTCCGTCATGCCCGGAAGCCCCAGCACCTCATGGAATACGGAACCCGGAAGGATGGCGCGGAAGGCCTCTGCGTTCGAGGTATCGACATTCGTGTCGCAGACCGCAAGCCTGTAGGAGTCTGTCGCGACGAGGCGGATCGTATTGTCCTCGACGGTCGTCAGGATGCCCGAAAGGATAGGACGGGAGTTGTCCTTGTAGGTCACCTTGTAGACCTTGTCCACCATCGTCTGGAGCACATCGGAGTCGAGCTCGACCGAATTCTCGAACTCATACTCCGGGAAGGACGGGAAGTCCTCGGGAGAGAGGGCGTTGAGGCGGAATGAGGACTTGCCGGAGGCGATCATCACATTGTGGTCGTCGCCCTCGACAGAGACCGGGGCATCAGCGAGATTCTTCACGATGCTCATCAGGATCTTGCCCGAAAGCACCGTCTCTCCCGCCTCATCCACATTGGCAGGGATGGAATGGCGGATGAAGATCGTCGTATCCGTCGTCTGGAGCTCGAGCGTTCCGTTCTCTGCAATGAGATGGACGCCTGAGATGATGGGCTGGGAAGCGTTCGATCCCATGCCCTTCGATACGATTGCAAGTGCCTGTGCAAGTGAAGACTGGCTCACGGTGAACTTCATAGGTCCTTGCCCCTTTCTTATTTATATAGATATATAAGATACAAAGAAATAGCAGTCATAGTAAGGCCTGTTGAAAAGTCGAAATCCTGGCATATTCCCTGTTGGAAGCCTGTTTCATACGTGGTTGAAAACTGATCGGTCCTGAACACTTTCACCTTTCATCAATCCCTTGACAATCTCTTTCACCACGATATGCCGAGTTGCTGACAGGTTTCGACAGCTTCTCTGCAAGATTTGTGACAGACGTCTGCCTACTCTGTGATCTCCTCCGAGATCGTGTCGACCTTCTGCAGGAAGATGCGGTTCTCCTTGCGAAGGGCATCCACCCACTTCAGGCTGTGCATGACGGTAGCATGGGAGCGCCCGCCGAACTTCTTTCCGATATCGGCAAGCGTGTTGTCGGTAAGCTCGCGGGAGAGCCAGATGGCGACATGCCTTGGCTCCATGAGCTCCTTGTTCCTCTTGGAGCCTATGAGGTCGGTATGCTGGACGCCGTAGTAGGCCTCCACTGCCTTCTGTATCTGCTCGATCGTCACGATCTTCTGCCCTGTCGGCCATTTGAGGCTTGCCTGGGCTATGACATCATCGCGCGTGAGCTCCTCGCCCTTGAGCTCCTTCCTGTGCGCCATCATGAGGCAGGACTGGACAAAGCCCGAGATCACGCGGATGTTCGTGCCTGACTTCTCTGCCATGAGCTCGAGGTTCTCGTCCGAGATCTCGCCTGTCGTATCCTCTATGTGCTCGTCTATCGCGTCCTGGCGCATGCGCTCATAGAACGTCTTCACGAGCTTCAGCTTGAGCTCATAGCTTGGCTGCTCGATGCCGATGGTGAAGCCTGAGTCGATGCGGGAGGTCACGCGCTCGTCGAGGCCATCTGTGCCCATGCCAAGCTGCATGGGAGAGCGGTCTGCTGCAAGCACGATCTGCTTTCCATGGTCGCGCAGGTAGTTGAACGTGTTGAAGAAGAAGTTGATCGTGCCTTCGCGCCCCACCATCTGCTGGATATCGTCGATGATGAGGACATCGATTGCATGGTAGTGGCGCTCGAGCGCGCTTCTGGCCGTTGCATCCTTTTCCGTCATGGCCTGGACATAGTCGCTCACGAACTCTGTGCCGGTACGGTAGACGCAGGCACGCTGCGGCTGGGTCTGCACGATGTAGTTCTGTATGGCCTTGAGCAGATGCGTCTTGCCAAGACCGCTCTTGCCGTAGATGAAGAGCGGGTTGTAGCTCTTGTTCTCGCCGTCTGCGACCTGCTTTGCTGCCTGGAGGGCGATCTGGTTCTCCTCGCCTTCGACAAAGCGGTCGAATGTGAGCTTCGAGTCGTTCTCGGGGATGGCTTCGATGAGGGGGTTGTCCTGAGGAAGAGGTGCCTTCTTCTGGGGAGCGCTCGGAGCTGGTGCGGCAGGTGAAAAGGCAGGTGCCGGCACTTCTTCTGGCTGCTCCTGCTGGCGGCGGAAGCCGTCGAGCTCTTCCTGCGTGACCTCGGAGTTCGTATGCACGGCGACCTTCTTCGCATCGCCGAGGTCGCAGACGAGTGTGAGATCCTCGAAGGCTGCTTCCTTCAGCGCCTCCTCGATGAGGGGCCGGTTCTCGTCGACCTTGAGCTTCACGAAGCGCGTCGTTGTCGAGATGTGGAACTCGCCCTCCCCCATCCGCTCCGGCGTGCAGCTCTTGAGCATGGCAAGGACAGCAGGAGCGAGCTCCTTTGCCTTGAGAAGATCCAGGACATCATCCCAGAGGATGCGTGCCTCTTCGTTTGCGGATACCTCCATGCCTGCTCCTTGGGAGTGTGGTGCCAATTTGTCGAAAACTCATTGTAGAACAAGCGAAGGCATGTTGAAAACTATAAATTGCTGCATTTTGAGCTAATGGGAGCCAAGGAAGAGGTTTCCGACCTCGGTCAGATAGTATTTCTGCCCATCCTTCTTGATGAGGCCCATGCCCTCGAGCTCCTTGAGCTCGCGCGACCAGGTAGGCTGGGATCCTCCATATGCCTTCACAAGGTTCGAGGGGCCTACCGCCTCGTGGCTGCTGAGATATTGGAGCGCCGACTGCCCGCGCTCCGAGATATGGAGCCCTGAGAAGGAATTCTGGGAAGCCGGAGCCTGCTGCGTGCCAGGCAGGGGCTGTGCCTGCTGCTGCGGGAAGCCGTCCTGCTGGCCCTGGGCCATCTGGTCCTGCTGCCACATCTGCTGGCCAGGATATGGTCCCGCCTGAGGCTGGCCTATCTGCTGCATCGGCTGCTGGGGCATGCCCTGCTGCATGTTCTGGGCAGCCCCTGGATAGGCCTGCCGCCAAGGCTGCTGATATTGCTGCTGGTAGGGCTGGTGCTGCGCGTATCCCTGCTGTGGCTGCATGCCATACGGGTTCTGTCCCCATGTCTGCTGATAGGGATTGGCCTGCTGAGGCATCTGCTGCCAGGAAGCAGCCTGCTGCATCTGGTAGGGATCCTGCTGCGCATAGCCCTGTTGCTGCTGCATCTGCTGGGGATATGGCTGCTGTACAGGGTATGCGCCTGCCTGCTGCTGGGAGGGCTGTGCCTGCATGGATTGCTGAGAGGCAGGAGCGCTTTCCGTGTCGGCACTTTTCTTCATGGATATGGTCACGATCGTGCCATGTCCTATATTGTCTGCAATCGTGAGGGTGCCGCCCTTGTCGGCCATGTACTGCTGGACATAAGGAAGGCCCGAGCCGACGCCTCTGATATAGCGGCGCATCTCTTCTGTAGCAGAGCTTGTGCCGTACTCGAGGGCGCGCCCCTTCTGCTGGATCCCTGGCCCCTGATCGGAGAACCTTATTGTCATCCCGTGGTCCAGGATAGAGACTGTGGGCTCCATGAAGTAGGCATGGATGAAGTTCTCGACAATCTCTCGTATCACCATGAACGGGATCGTGCCTCCCTGCTCATGGGAAAGGCGCGTGACCTCGCTTGTGATCTCCTCGAGATAGGTGCGGACATCCTTCGGCTCCACGACGACGACCCTGGGCGCTGCAGCTGCATCGTCGTAGACCGCGATGCGTGCGGCATAGTGGACTTCGAGTGCAGGATGGTCTCCAGCCGACCCCGGATTCTCGACGAACGGGTAGAAATCTTCTGCCATCCCGCACCTCCCTATCTCGTGAAATATGCCTTCCTAGCTTACTACGGCGCAGAAATTTTCATGGCCCGGATGAAAGAACGCGAAAGGTTTTCTTCCATGGCTGAACAATTGAAGAAAACTTTCATGGAGAAAGAAAACTGGAAGAAAGTTTTCGGCCATTGTGAAAACAGCGTCGAAAAGACCATCGTAAGTTTTCAACATGTGACGAATGAAAGATGAAAACTCAGACGAATATTCGCGGCTTTGGCAGGAAAATTTTCATCACCGGATGGAAAGTTGTCGAAACATGCGAAATGTTTCAGGACGCGCTGGATGGATGCCGTGTCTTGCGCAGAAAAGAAATTGAGGAGAACTTCTCAAAAAATTGACATCATCGCAGGAAGACTCTTACAATCTTAGGGCTATTGCACCTATGCCTTTGGTACTTCTAACAGGAGGAAACGATATGAAGCGCACTTATCAGCCGAACAAGCGCCGCCGTGCCAAGACCCACGGCTTCCGTGCACGCATGGCAACCAAGAATGGCCGCAAGGTCCTCGCACGCCGCCGCGCAAAGGGCCGCAAGAGGCTCACGGTCTAGGTGCATCAATGGAGACCATCAAATCCAGACAGGATTTTGAGCGGGTCTTCTCGCGTGGCCGCAGGTACACAAACCGGCTTGTCCGCATGACAGTAGCCGTGGCAGACGAAGGCAATCCGGGCAGGATTGCCTTCGTCGCGCCTAAAAGGCTCGGAAATGCGGTCTTCCGCAACCGCTGCAAGAGGGTTCTGCGCGAGGCTGCCCGCACGACGGGGATGCCTCTGGAGAAGCATGACATCATCCTCTTCGCGACCCGCGACACGCATGATGCAAAGCCGGACGAAGTGGGCGCCGCCCTTCAGAAGCTTCTGAAGAAGGCGGGCGTTCGATGATGCTGGAGGCAGAAAACGAGCAGTCCACAGCAGCGCGTATTCTTACCTCTCTTGTCAGGGGGTACCGTCGTTACATCTCTCCCCTTCTGCCAGATTCCTGCATCTATGAGCCGACATGTTCCGAATATGCTCTAGAAGCCATCCTGAAGTACGGAGCTGCAAAGGGGTCGTGGCTTGCGTTCAAGCGCATCCTGCGCTGCAATCCGTTCCATCGTGGTGGCTATGACCCGGTTCCCTGATATCTGGCTACGGAGGAAAGATGTGGGATTGGTTTATTAACTGGATGACCAGCATCCTCGCTGGCATCGAAAGCTTCTGCGGCGACTGGGGTCTCGCCGTGATCATCCTGACGGTCATCATCCGTCTTCTGATCATGCCGCTCATGACGAAGAGCACGGCATCGTCTGCAAAGATGCAGGCGCTCCAGCCCAAGATGCAGGAGATCCAGGAGAAGTATCAGGACGACCCGCAGCGCATGCAGGAGGAGATGCAGAAGTTCTATTCCGAGAACAAGTTCAATCCTCTCGGTGGCTGCCTCCCCATCATCATCCAGATGCCTGTCTTCTTCGCACTCTTCACGGTCGCGAAGAATGTGCCTTCCGATGCAAGCTTCTACGGCATCCTCCCTTCCATCTCGATCGCTCCTTCGCAGGCAGTCGCTGACTACGGCTGGCTTGGCGGAGGTCTCCCCTATGTGCTCTTCGTTGCAGCATTCGGCGTGCTCACGCTCCTTCCGATGCTCATGAACGCGAAGAACATGCCTGAGGAGCAGCGCAGCCAGAACCTCATCATGGCTATTGTCATGGCCGTCATGATGGTCTGGTTCGGCTGGACTGTGCCGGCAGCCGTCCTTCTCTACTACGATGCCTCTGCCATCTGGCAGGTGGCCCAGCAGAAGTTCGTGACTCAGAAGGTCATGGACAAGGTCAAGGCCGAGCAGGCCGCCAAGCTGGAGGCGCAGGGCCGCGTCATCGAGGTCGAGCGCCGCGAGCAGAAGAAGCGCCAGCACAAGAAGAACTAGCATTCACGCAGCAGGGCACATGCCCTGCTGCACTTTTTCTATCCAGGAGGTGTTACATGGAGGAAGAAATCGAGGCCGAGGCTCAGGCGGATGCTGCCGAAGCCACGTCCGATATGGCTGCCACGATCAAGGAGAAGTACGAGGCAGGCCAGGAGCTCACCGACGACGAGCTCGATTTCGTCGCCGATGCAGCCATCCGCTCGATCAAGGACATCCTTTCCTACTTCGGTGAGACCGGCATCAGCATCGATGAGTACGACGGAGACAACGGCGAGCTCATCCTCGATATCAATGGCGGAGACCTTGCTGTGCTCATTGGCCGTCATGGCCGCACGCTCGATGCGCTCCAGATGGTCGTATCCTCGCTCCTGAGCAGCACGCTCGGCTTCCATTATCCGATTGTCGTGGACATCGAGGGCTACAAGAGCCGCCGCAAGAACAAGGTGCAGTCTCTTGCCCGTTCTGCTGCTGCACGTGCAAAGAAGCAGCACGTCTCGGTGAACCTGCCGCCGATGAATGCCTACGAGCGCCGTCTCGTGCATCTGACACTTGTGGACGATGACAGCGTCGTCACGCATTCCGAAGGCGAAGAGCCGATGCGCCACGTTGTTGTGACGCTCGTGAACAAGTAGTTCCAGGACACATAGAGCATGGATAAGAGCGAGGCTGCTTCGGCGGTCTCGCTCTTTTATGCGACAATGGAGACGACGAAGGAGGAAGCATGTTCGAGGAAAGAGAATCGGTACGGCAGCAGTTGCATCAAGAGTTGAATCAAATTTGTATCGATGCGGATGAAAGGCAGGAAGACCTCCTGCTCAGGCATCTCGACCTCGTCGTAGAGATGAACAAGCATATGAATCTCACGAGGATCACAGACCCCGAAAGCGCTGTCACGCTCCATGTTGTGGACTCGCTGACGCTTCTCCCCTCTTTCCTGGAGAGCCAGAAGAAGACGCATCTCCCCTATCTCGATCTTGGCACCGGCGCAGGATTTCCTGGTATCCCTCTGGCTATCATGAGCCAATCTCAGGGTCTCCTCATCGATTCGACCCAGAAGAAGATTGCTGCCGTCTCAGACTTCCTCGTGAAGCTTGGTTTAGATGACAGGATCGAAGCTGATGCAGTCAGGGCCGAAGAGCTTGCACTGACAAACAAGCGTCAGTTTGGTACCGTTGTCGCTCGCGCTGTCGCTCCCCTCTCTGTCCTTATCGAATACGCTTCTCCTCTTCTTTGCCGCCATGGCTCCCTTGTTGTGAGCAAGGGCCAGCTCTCGGATGAAGAGTACGACGACAGCCTGTATGCTGCCGAGCTCTGCGGCATGGATGCTGTTTCACGTGAAACAATCGAGCTTCCTCATGATATGGGCCATCGTGAGCTTCTCGTCTATACACGCGAAAGGAATCCGCAGATCAAGCTTCCCCGCCGCGCTGGCATGGCACAGCATCATCCGCTCACGAGAAAATAGAGCTATCAAACAATCAGCGTACTGGGTTGGTACGGAGAGAAATACAAAGTGTCTGATCGAGCAGAGCTGGAGCACATCAATCGGTGCTTCGGCTCTATTCTTAAGTAAGAGCCGTATTTCCTCATGCTGCCCAGAAACGCTCTCCGAAGACGGCAGATGAATGTATCACGCCTCAGATATATCTGCAGCTGCACCACGAACCAAACTGATTATGCTGCTTGGATGTCCTCGAATCTCCTACACTGACTCTTTCTCCCAGTACATACGAAATCAGCTGAAGCAGCTTCGATATGCTACAGGTATCTTGTTAGATTAAATAGCATCTTTCCTTGTGAGGCTTTATAGACTGCTCCGACTCTCGAATCGGCTTTTGCTTCTTTGCTGGAAAACTGAATATAGAAACCTGTCTTTCGCTGTGGTAGCAGTGTCAGATGAACAGCATCTATCAGAAGATATTGCTTCTGCGCTCTTTGAATATGAACAAGTATGAAACCTTGTAGAGGCAAGAATCGCCAACTCGACAGGTGGATCTATCAACTTGACATACATGTGTTCTAGACCCAGTGAATTTGCTGATGATGAACACGCATCTGTGTACATCCTCTTGAATATCTGCAGAGTGATACAGCTGTTGACATGAAGTCTGCAAGCAGCAGATGTTCAATATAAGGCCCTTAGATGTGATTGATATAAATGAGTCGCGGTCTGTGTCTGACTTCGATAGCCTGCAAGGTCGTTGGAGCCTAACGAACTCGACAGGTAGATCTATCAACTCGACATACACATGTTCTGGTTTGAAATGGCATGAGTTGATATGTTTCACGTGAAACAGGATGAAGGAATCCATGAGGCAGCTCTTATAGCCTAATAATTTCTATATGACTGGATTAGTCAATAGACCCAAAGCAAGGTAGATGTTGCCTTAACTAAGAATATCTTTCTGAGGTCACGTTGCCGATTGCTCATAGATAGACACGCTAAATTCCATTGGTACTATCTTGCAAAGGCAAATTTTCGATACTCGAATGCTACAGGCTTGCTGCATATATCTATCGAAAGACATGCAAAGCGTATACGATGCCAGATCTTGGTGAACTCGACAGGTAGATTTGTCAACTCGACATCCTCATCAAGGAACTCGACAGGCTGGTTACACATAATAGACGGTATTGGATAAGTTTCACGTGAAACATTTTGATGGGGTGTCTGTCTTTCATTTGCGGATTCTACATATATCTACCAACAAGATACATGATGTATCTGTTTCACGTGGAACATGCAAGAAGATCAGCAGTACATTCAATTGTATCGAAGCACATCATGAGAGATGGATTAGATAATGTTTCACGTGAAACATGATGAACAAGCATCTTGAAGATCTGCAATTGGTGGAAGAGCGACATTGGCTAAATACTTGGAGATATATACGTGTTTCACGTGAAACAGAAAATCTCTGCAGCGAAGAGGGGAGAGCCATTGCTGGCCTTCTGAGAAGGTAAGATAGTCCTTGTACGGCAAGCGAATGCAGACGAAATGGAGCAGACTTGGGATATCAGGACAAGAAGCGCTTCAACAAAGAGAAGCCTACGCATGTCATCGCAATCATCAATCAGAAAGGCGGAGTAGGGAAGTCGACCACAGCCATCAACCTCTCTGCAGCGCTTGGCGAGAACAAGCGCAAGGTATTGGTTGTCGACTTCGACCCGCAGGGCAATACGACATCTGGCTATGGGATTGACAAGGAAGAGCTCGAATACGATATCTATGACGCCCTTCTGAATGATCAGCCTATCGATTCCATGATTCAGGATACCTGCGAGCCGAATGTCTTTGTCGTTCCGGCTACCGTGCAGCTTTCTGGTGCTGAGATCGAGCTAGTGAATACCGACAAGCGCGAGTACTGCCTGAAGAACCTGCTCGATCAGATCAAGGATGAATTCGACTTCGTCTTTATCGACTGCCCGCCTTCGCTTGGCCTGCTTTCCATAAATGCGCTCGTGGCAGCGGACTCCATCCTGATTCCTATCCAGTGCGAGTACTATGCACTGGAGGGCGTCTCCAAGCTCATGGAGTCCATGCATATGGTTCAGGAGCATCTGAATCCAGAGCTCGACGTCTTTGGCGTTCTCATGACTATGTATGACTCGAGGACGACGCTCTCGAAGCAGGTTGTCGACGAGGTGCGCAAGTTCTTTGGCAACAAGGTCTTCAAGAATATGATTCCGCGTTCCGTGAAGATAGCAGAGGCTCCATCCTACGGTCTTCCTATCACGATGTATTCGCGTGTGAACAAGGGTTCTCTTGCATATATGAAGCTTGCCAAGGAGGTGACACGTCGTGGCTAGGAAAGGACTTGGCCGTGGCATCGAAAGCCTCATGGGAGAGGCCAACGCTGAAGTAGGTCCCGCAAAGGCTGATGCAACGCTGCCAATCTCCAAGATCGAGCCGAATCCCGACCAGCCCCGCAAGGAGTTCGATGCGGAGAAGCTCCAGGAGCTTGCTGATTCCATCAAGCAGCATGGCGTGCTGCAGCCGATTCTTGTACGCAAGACAGGCAGCACCTACCAGATTGTGGCAGGGGAGAGACGCTATCAGGCATCGAAGCTTGCTGGGCTCAAGGAGATCCCTGCAGTCATCCGCGATATATCGGATGAGGATGTCTTCCAGCTTGCTCTGATTGAGAACCTCCAGCGTGCCGACCTCAATCCGGTCGAAGAGGCTCAGGGCCTCCGCCAACTCGTCGACCAGAAAGGCTGGACGCAGGAGAAGGTGGCGCAGGTCCTCTCCAAGTCCCGCTCTGCGGTGGCCAATACGCTCCGTCTTCTCGATCTTCCGGAAGAGGTGCAGGGCTATCTGGCAAGGGGAGAGATCACTCCGGGGCATGCCCGTGCCATCCTCGCAGTGCCTGACGAAGAAGGCCGCATCGCCCTTGCCGAGCGTGTCGTAAAGGAGAATCTGACGGTTCGTCAGACAGAAAACCTTGCTTCGCTGATTTCTGTCAGCAAAGAGCCTAAAGCTCCCAAGCCGCCGACACCGCAGAGCTACAAGCAGGCTGCACGAGAGCTCAGGGAGATTCTCGACACGAAGGTGCGTGTGAAAGATGCCCGTGGCGGAAAGCATAAGATAGAGATCGAGTTCGGAGATGAAGACGATCTGGCACGCATCATCGAAGCATTCCAGCGTGCTGCAGGATCGGAGATGGGGGAGTGATGGGCAAGTTCCGTCGTACCGTGGTCGAGTCTGCCATCCTCGTGGCAGGCGGCATCTATATCTACCGCAATGTCCTGACGCCCGAGACGAAGGCAAAGCTTTCAAGCATGAAGGATGCAGTATCGGAAGCAGTCAATAAGATCCAGGATATGGTGGCTGCAAGCAAGCCGGCAGATCCGACTGCTGAAGAGAATGAGGCAAACCGCGAAGCGGTCGAACGGCAGTGGGAAAGCCTCGGATACTGAGCGGGTCCAACAGCTAATGAGAAGGGGTACTAGAACAAACGTTCTAGTACCCCTTCGTCTATCTGCAGATTCTTTACTGAAGCTGGCGGTAATAGTTCTGAGAGAGCTGGCCGCAGGCCGCATCGATATCGGCGCCACGGGAGTTCCTGATCGTTGCTTCGACACCGACACGCCCGAGCTGCTGCACGAACTGCTCTGCACGCTCCTGTGTAGCGGGCTTGAATGGAGAGCCAGGAACATCGTTCAGCTGGATGATATTCACATGGGCAAGCGTACCGCGCGTGAAGTCGCAGAGGGCACCAAGCTCGTCGTCGTTGTCGTTGATGCCGTCGATAAGAGCATACTCATAGGTCGGGCGGCGTCCGGTCTTGTCGACATATTCGCCCATCACCTCATAGAGGTGGACAAGCGAGTACTTCTTGACGCCCGGCATGAGCTTGTTGCGGGTGCTCTGGTTTGCAGAGTGGAGGCTCACAGCAAGCGTGAACTGCTCCGGCTCGTTCGCGAAGCGCATGATGCCAGGAATGACGCCACAGGTGGAGACGGTGAGGTGGCGGGCACCGATGCCAGCGCCCTCAGGGTCGTTCAGGCGCCTGAGCGCTGCAAGCGTGTTGTCGTAGTTCATGAAAGGCTCGCCCTGGCCCATGAAGACGACGCTCGTCACACGGGTCTGGAAGTCGTCTGCGACATGCATGACCTGCTGGTAGATTTCGGAGGACGTGAGCGAGCGGGTGAGTCCCGCCTTGCCTGTCGCGCAGAAGGCACAGCCCATAGCGCAGCCTGCCTGCGTCGAGGCACAGACAGCAAGCCTGTTCTTTGTCGGCATGCCGACGCACTCTGCCGTCGTGCCGTCGGGGAACTGGAGCAGGTACTTGCGGCTGCCGTCAGCAGAGATCTGGCGTGCAAGCTCGACAGCGTTGCCCATGGAGAGGCGCTCTTCGAGCTTTGCCCTCAGTGCCTTCGACAGGTTCGTCATCTCGTCGAAGCTCTGGGCATTCTTCTCCCAGACCCAGGACTCGATCTGTTTCACGCGAAACGCTGGCTCTCCGAGCTCCTCGATGACTTCTGCGAGCCGCTTGTGCGAAAGCGTATGGATATCGGGACGTGCGGCAGGACTCTCTCCTGACGTAGGACTTTTCTGGTTTGAAACCATATGGTTCTCTCTTCTCCGTTTGGTGGCTGAGGAGATGTATCCTCTAGTAACTCAGTACATTGTTTCACATCTTCGCCCTGCTGCTCATCAGAGCGTGAGGGCTCAAAGGAGTTCACATGACGAGGGATGAAATCAAGCAGCTCCGTGTCGCAGTGCTGGCTGGCGGCTGGTCGGACGAGCGCGATATCTCGATGGATTCCGGAAGGAACTGCATGCACGCCCTCGAGGAGGCAGGCTTTGCCCACCTCGAGCTCATGAATGTTGCAGATTCCGACTTCATCTCCAAGATCTCGTCCGGCAACTATGATGTTGCCTTCCTTGCTATGCATGGACGCTATGGCGAGGATGGCTGCATCCAGGGCCTGCTCGAGATCCTGCATATCCCGTATACGTTCTCCGGCGTCCTTGCCTCTGCTCTCGGCACGAACAAGGATGCTGCCAAGGAGATCTACCGCGCGGCCGGCATCCCGGTACCTGATGGCACGGTCGTCGAGGCTTCCGCTGCAGACGATCCTGCCCTCTGCCATGAGCTTGTCGAGCGCTTCGGCCTTCCGCTCTTCGTGAAGCCGTCTGCCAATGGCTCCTCCTTCGGCATCTCCCGCGTCGCAGCAGAGGAAGAGCTTGCTCCTGCCATCAGGCTTGCGTCCTCCGAGGGCGACAACGTGCTTGTCGAGTCCTGCATCGAGGGCACCGAGATCACGGTCCCTGTCATTGGCAACAAGGAGCTCCAGGCACTCCCGATCATCGAGATTGCCTACGACGCCGAGTTCTACGACGTCCAGGTCAAGTATGAGCCGGGCTCGCTCCACCACATCATGCCTGCCCGCCTCACGCCTGAGGCTACCGCTATGGCACAGGAGTTCGCAAAGCGTGCGCACCGCGCCCTTGGCTGCCGCGATGCTTCCCGCTGCGACTTCATCGTCCAGAAGGACGGCATGCCGGTCCTGCTCGAGATCAATACGATTCCGGGCATGACGGAGAGAAGCCTCCTTCCTGATGCCGCCCGTGCTGCGGGCATCCCGTTCTCCGAGCTCTGCACCCGCTTCGTGGAGTGGGCACTCGAGGAGCGTTGATGTCTGGTACCGACGATACGTCCGTCACGCTCGAAAGCCTGCTCCTGCCGAACACGCCTCCGAGCATCAGGAAGAACTATCTGACCCTTGCCCAGCGCGCACAGGAAAAGGATTTCGGACCTCTTGAGGAAGACCTGGTGGTGCTCGATACCGAGACCACCGGTCTTTCCTTCAAGAACTGCGAGCTCCTGGAGATTGCCTGTGCCCGCCTCTCCGGCAAGAAGGTTGTCGACCGCTACCATACCTTCGTGCGTCCCAAAGGCCTGATCCCTCCCGAGATCGTGGCCCTGACCGGCATCCACCAGTCCGATGTGGCCGATGCGCCGTCGCCCGCCGATGCCGTGGCGGGTCTTGCCGAGTTCGTCGGGGGAGACCTCGTCCTTGCGCACAATGCGACCTTCGACCGCACGTTCGTGGAGTCCGTGCCGGGAGGATCTTCTGTCTCCGACAACTGGATCGATACGCTTGCGCTCTCGCGTATCGCGCTGCCGAGCCTCTCGACCCATAGGCTCTCTGCCATGGCCCAGGCCTTCGGCTGCGATTCTGTGACCCACCGCGCTATGGACGATGTAGATGCACTCTCAGGCATGTGGCCCATCATCCTCTGCGGGCTCGCTGATATGCCGAAGGGCCTCCTTGCCTTCTTCGCAGACCTCCATCCGGATGCCACCTGGGCATACCGCCCCATCTTCTCCTATCTCTCGGGCACGGACGATGCGACGGCATTCAACCTGAAGCAGGTGCGCCGCAACCTCCTTTCCGAGGTCACGGTCGAAGATCGTGCCGATGCGAAGGAGATCGACGGCCCGCTCACGGCCCCTTCGGAGGCAGAGATCAAGGCAGACTTCGCACCCGATGGTCCGATAGCTGCCATGTACGGGAGCTATGAGGCACGGCCTGAGCAGCTTGCTATGGCAGAAGAGGTCAGAAGCGCGCTTGCGACCTCGACCCATCGTGCCATCGAGGCAGGCACCGGCGTCGGCAAGTCGCTTGCCTACCTTCTGCCGGAGATCCTCTTCGCACAGAGGAACAACGTCACGATCGGCGTTGCTACCAAGACGAATGCCCTGACCGACCAGCTCATGGCACACGAGCTGCCGGCGCTCGACCAGGCACTGCCGGAAGGCGTCTCCTTCCATGCACTCAAAGGCTATGAGCACTATCCGTGCCTGCACCGCATGCAGCGCTCGGCAGAAGAGGATCTGCCTCTCGATATGGTTCTCGACACGAATCCCGGACGCACCGCCACGGGCATTGCTTCCGACATGCTGACAGCTCTGGCTGTGGCCTATGCCTCTGTTGCGCAGTCGCCGGAAGGCGATCTCGACGCCCTCGGCATCCGCTGGAGATGCGTGCCGAGAAGCATGCTGACGACGACCTCGAACGAGTGCCTGCGCACCCGCTGCCCGTTCTTCCCACAGGAATGTGTCGTCTATGCAGCAAGGAGGCTTGCTGCTTCGGGCGACGTGGTCGTGACGAACCATTCGCTCCTGCTCCGTGATGTGGCTTCGGAAGGCAGGATCTTGCCCCCCATACGCCATTGGGTCATTGACGAGGCCCATGCCTTCGAGTCTGAGGCACGCCGCCAGTGGGCAGTCGAGGTATCCTCCGATGACACGCGTGCTGCCTTCGAGCTTCTTGGCGGTGCAAAGTCAGGCGCCATCCACAATGCGATGATCAAGGTCGCGGCACAGCCTGGTTCGACTTTGGCCCTGGGGCTCATTACGAAGGCATCTGCTGCGGTGCAGCGTGCCTCTGTCGTGACCTCCGAGCTCTTTGCTGCGATTCATGACCTGCACCATCTTGTGAAGGGTTCTGCCTATGAAGGGTCGACCCTCTGGATCGACGAGAAGGTGCGCGCCTCCAAGGAGTGGCAGGCCATTGCCGCTGCGGCAAAGGATGCTCATGAGCGGCTCGACCAGGCAGGAAAGGCTCTGTCCGAAGCCCAGACGACGGTCTCCTTGACCTCCGCCCAGGCAGGAAACGAGCTCGGCGAATCCGGCAGGTTCCTTAAGGATCTCTCCGAGAGCATCCGCCTCATCTGCCTTGAGCCAGATCCTGCCTATGTCTATTCCGCCCAGCTCCAGAGCAGGAAGCGCCAGGGGTCTTCGGAGAAGCTCGTGGCCGAGAAGATCGATATCGGCCAGGACCTCTCCAAAAACTGGCTGCCGGATACGATGAGTGCCGTCTTCACGTCGGCGACGATTGCAGTGGGGAAGAGCTTTGCCCACTTCAACCATGCTGTCGGCTTCGACCGGCTTCCTGAGTCTGCCTATCGCGATGTGCAGCTCTCGTCGAGCTTCGACTACGACAGCAATATGGCAGTCGTCGTGGCAAAGGACCTGCCGCAGCCGTCCAATCCAGGCTATCTCCCGGCGCTCGAGGATGTGCTCTTCGATATCCACAAGGCGATGGATGGCTCGGTCTTGACGCTCTTCACGAACCGCCGCGAGATGGAGAAGGTCTTCGAAGGCCTCCAGCCCCGTCTTGCGGAGATCGGGCTCGACCTTGTGTGCCAGGAGAAAAGGTCATCTCCCCGCCAGCTCCGTGAGCGCTTCATCAGCGAGAAGTCGCTCTCGCTCTTTGCGCTCAAGAGCTTCTGGGAAGGCTTCGATGCTGCAGGCGATACGCTGCGCTGCGTTGTCGTGCCGAAGCTGCCGTTTGCAAGCCCGCAGGATCCGCTGGTCCAGGAGCGGGAGGTACGCGAGCAGCGTGCCTGGTGGCGCTACCAGCTGCCCGAGGCCGTGCTTGCCGTGAAGCAAGCAGCAGGACGCCTGATCCGTACCTCGACAGATACGGGCGTGCTTGTGCTCTGCGACTCGCGTCTTGTGCAGAAGCGCTATGGTCGCGACTTCATTAACTCCATGCCTTCGAAGACACGGACGCAGCTCGAGTGCGAACATATCGGCCGCTATCTCGAAATGTGGCGCTCCTCGCACGAGAAGCAGTAGCCCTACATATATATAAGAAGAAGCCAGAAGGGCTCCTTCCCCAGCTAGGAAAGCTGGTGAAGGAGCCCTTCTGCATAGCTGTGCATCTTCTCTGCGACCTCTTCGTCCTGGCAGACGACCTTGCCGGCGCATCCTGCAAGCTGGCGCGGAAGCCACATGGTGCCGAAGTAGGGGATGCGTCCCTGCACAGGCTTGGCATTCTTCGAGATCTTGAGCCCTGGCCAGGCGAAAAGCGAAAGGTAGTGCTCATCCGGGAAGGTGAGCTTCACCATGCGTGCTGGCTCTGCCTCTGTCTTGGCAGGGGCGCTGACAAGATTCTCGGGCACCTCTTCAGGCTCCGCTTCATCCATGCGCTTGATCTTGAAGCAGCGCTCTTCCTGCCTGTCGAGATCGAAGGCGTCGAGATACCAGGCGTCATCCTTCTGGGAGAGCTCCTGGGGAAGGGCATGACGGTGTCTTGGTGCATCATCCTTCGTCCCCTGATAGAGGAAGGAGAGCGCCTTGCCGTGGATCATGGCCTCCGAGATGGAGGTGAGGACGTCGTGCTCCTCCGGCGAGGCAAGGGGCTCGAGCTGGCGCTCGATCGTGGCAGGCGTGACATTGGCACGGCCGAAGCCTGTGGCAATCTTCTGGCGCAGCTCATCGTCTTCCGGCACGCCGCAGGCATTGAGCGCTGCAAGCACCGCATGGGTCTCTGCAAGCGTGAGGCGGAGCGGCCTTCCCTTGATGCCGCCATCGAAGGCGAGCGTGACTTCGCTTTCATCATCCGGAATGCAGAGGGAGAGATAGGTTCCTTCTGCATCTCCTGCCGTGAGCAGCAGCTTGAGGTAATGCTCGGCCTCTGCGTGCGAGATGCCCATGCGCGCCGCTATTGCATCGGCGGTGATCGTGTCGCCTGCCTGGGCGAGGGCTCCTGCAAGCGCGACGAGCTCGCGTATCTCCTGGATGTTGCTTGTACGTCCGCTAGGCATGGGCAATCGCTCCTTCAAGGCAGGCTTTCGCAGCAGAGATCAGCTCTTCTGGCTTCTGGGGGATGAGTCCCTGCGCTATGCCCCAGGATGCTGCTGCTTCCCAGGAGCTGGCGGGGACCTGCCAGATGGAGCTCCCATCCTCCTCTTCCTCGAGCGTGCCATGCGCCTTCATGAGGGAGACGAGGTCTGGCTGTGGATGCTGAGCAGCAAAGACTGCCGTGCCGACCGTTGGTCCCATCTGGAAGGGGAGCGCCCGGTAGTCATCGATCTCGAAGCTGTCCGGCACCGTATAGCTTCTGCCGGAGAGGATCTTCGGCTTTTCCATGCGGTCGATCCGGTAGGTCCTGGGTTCCTCGAGCTTGCTGCCTTTCTCTTCTGCGCAGACGCAGTAGAGCGTATCGCGGAAGCTGTAGAAGCCATAGGGAGCGAGAATCTTCGTGCTCTTCACCCCTGCCGCATCGCAGTAGCCTACCTCGACAAGCAGGTGCTGCCCATAGGCATCGCGGAGCATCTGGAGCGTGCGGTCAGGACCCTTCTTGGGACGCCTTGTGCTCACGAGCGGCTGCTCTGCGAAGGAACGGTCGATCTTCAGGAGCGCCATCCCGAGCTCGTCTGCAAGCGGAAAGGCGGGGTTTGCGACCTGCGGGGAGAGCAGCACCTGGAGCTCGAGTGCCTCCTCCTGGGTGAGCTTCGCATCTCCTATGAAGGAGTTCTTCTCGTCGATCTGGTAGAGCTGCTCGTCATTCTGCGTGGATTTCACGACATGCATGCCGCAGGCAGCGAGCCTCTCGCAGTCACGCCCCAAGGCCCTGAAGAAGGAGTTCCGGTCAAGGTCTGGATATATATGTGCATTGATATAGGTGGCTTCGAGGGGGCGCCGGGCATTGATGAGCTCGAGCGCGAGCGACGCGACGCGCCTGGCTGCCTCATCCTTCGTGTTCAGGCGCACCTCATCCTCGGTATCTGGCGTATCGTCCATGGCTTCCCCTCGCTTGTCTCTTGCAGATTTCTCACATTAGCTTACCAAATCACGTCGTAAAGCCCCTGGTTTGAACCGTGGGGATATAAGGCGCGTCCGGCGAAGCCGGATTGTTAGACAGCTGCACGTGGTATACTCTGCTCATGGAGTACAAGAGCAACAGAAACGTCGTCTACAGCTGCAAGTACCACGTGGTCTTCTGCCCGAAGTACCGCAGGCGCGTGCTCGTGGACGGCGTGGACGAGCGCTTCAAGGAGATCGCCCGGCAGGTTGCCGACGAGATGCGCTTCGAGATAATCGAGATGGAGGTCATGCCCGACCACGTGCACATGCTCCTGGAGGTCGACCCGCAGCTGGGGATCCACAAGGCCGTCAAGCGCATCAAGGGCAGGACGAGCCACGACCTTCGCGAGGAGTTCCCTTGGCTCAAGAAGCGCATACCGTCGCTGTGGACGAACAGCTATTTCGTCTCCACCGTCGGCGGCGCGCCGCTTTCCATCGTGAAGCAGTACATCGAAAGCCAGAAGAGGATCTAGCTTGGGCGTCTCGATGGCATACGAGGTCAGGATCTACCCCAGCGCTTCCCAGCGCGCGCAGATAGAGCGCACGTTCGGAGCTGTGCGGTGGGTCTACAACAAGTGCCTCGAGACGTGCAGGGACGCCTACGGGGAGACGGGCAAGTCGCCGACAAGGTGGCGGCTCGACAAGATGCTGCCCGGCTGGAAGGCCGAGTTCCCATGGCTCAAGGAAGCCGATTCGACGGCTCTGCAAAGCGCGGTGCAAGACCTGTCGCGCGCCTACGACAACTTCTTCCGTCGTTGCAAGACGGGCGGCGCGCCCGGATATCCGCGGTTCAAATCGAAGCGGGATGTGCGGCAGAGTTACCGCTCGAAGCGCGTCGGCGGCAACGTCGCAGTTCCGGATGCCCGCCATGTGAAGCTCCCGAAGCTCGGGCTGGTGAAGGCACGGGTGAGCAGGCCTGTCGAGGGCCGCATCCTGTCAGCCACCGTGAAGCGCGTCCCGTCCGGCAAGTACTTCTGCGTGCTCTCGGTCGCTGACGCGCCCGTGGCCCCGATGCCGGAGGGAGCGGTGCCCGTGATGGGCGTAGACGCGGGCGTTGCCAGCCTCGCCGCGCTCAGCACGGGCGAGAAGGTCGCCAACCCGAAGGCGCTCGCTAGATCGGAGGCCAAGCTCGCCCGCGAGCAGCGCCGCCTCTCCCGCAAGAGAAAGGGATCCAAGAGGCGCGCCAAGCAGCGCATCAAGGTCGCCCGCGTGCACGAGAGGATAGCCGACCAGCGCAAGGACGCCCTGCACAAGGCCGCCACGAGGATAGTCCGCGAGAGCCAAGCGGTCGCCGTGGAGGACCTGGGCGTGCGGGGCATGGAGCGAAACCGCCACCTCGCGAAGGCGGTGGCCGACGCCTCGATGTCGGAGATGATCAGGCAGCTCGGGTACAAGTGCGCCTGGCACGGGCGGACATTTGTCAAGGTGTCGCGCTGGTACCCGTCGAGCAAGACCTGCTCGGCGTGCGGGTATGTGCTCGGGGAGCTGCCGCTCTCGATTCGCTCGTGGGAGTGCCCGGCGTGCGGGACGCGCCACGACCGCGACGTGAACGCGGCGGCCAACATCGCGGCAGAAGGTGCGAGGATGCTATCGGAAGGTACCGCAGGGCTTGCGGGAACCTCGGGCGCGGATGCGACCGGAACGCTCGTGGAGCAGGCGTAAGACCCGCCTCCCCCGCAAGGGGAAGGAAGGCTATCTGCGACGAAGCGAGAATCCCCCGGATTTATCCGTGGGGAGTGTCAAGGCAAAGGCCCTCTCTTGGTACGGATGAGCCCTGCTTTCATGGTCTTTGGGGTACATGCAGCGATACCGTTTTTCTCTTGTACGGTGCTGCGTCGGGAAAAGCGGGAATGCTAGACGTATACTCAATCTGACTGTTTCGTTTTGATATGACCCGCATGGCAGGTGGAGCATACATATGTCCAAGACGCACGAATATCTGAACTACCTGGATGAGCAGATAGGCATCGCGCCGGCTAACAGCCAGGAGGAGCTGCAGGCTGCCCAGACCATCTCTGAGGTCATGGCAGACCATGGGGTGAACCCTGAGATCGAGGAATTCAGCACGCCGACAGGAGCCCAGACCGCAAAGTCGGTCGTCACTCTTGCCATGCTCCTCGGCCTCATCTTTGCAGGCTTCGGCGGCATCATCGGCTTTGTCGGTGTCGTTGTCGCAATCGCCTGCGCTGTCCTGCTCCTCATGATCCATGCAGGGCGCACGCCGTTTGCGAAGATGGGCCCTGTCGTCCAGAGCCAGAATGTCGTCGCCTTCCATGCCCAGACCGGCTCCAAGGTCATGAAGGGCAACCGTCCCATCATCATCGTCGCCCACTATGACACGCCGCGTGTCAACCCGATGGTTGCGAACAAGGGGATGGCACGCTTCTATGCCCGTGCCTATGCTATCCGCGTCTATTGCCTCTACGGCGTTGCGATCGCCTCCTTCGTGCAGCTCCTCGGCTTCCTTCCGCCTGTTGTGAGAAGGGTCTTCTGGTTCCTTGGCATCCTCGCCGCCCTGGTCCCTGCCCTTCTTGCTATCTCCGATATCGCAACCCGCTTCGGCGACTGCACGGATGGCGCGAATGACAACAAGGCTGCTGTCGCAGCTCTCCTCTCCATCCTCAACAATGTCCGTCCTGGCGCAGATGTCGCACTCGACGCAGAGGCTGTGCGCCTGCAGCAGGAGGAAGAGGAGCGTGCGCGCGAGGCAGCACGCCGAGCCCGCGAAGAGGAGGAGGCAGCAGCCGCTGCCGCCGAGGCAGAGGCGAAGGCCAAGGCCGAAGCGGAGCGCCTTGCCCGCTACAAGAGGCATGGCAAGGTGACCATCGAGGCGCTGGGCATGCTTCCTGCAGGCTGCCCGATTGTCTACGAGGATCCGCATGTTGAGCTCGAGCCGAAGGAACAGAAGGAAGAGACCGCCGAGACACCTGCTTCCACAGAGCCTGAAAGCAATGAGGCAGTGCCCGAAGAGGCAGCAGCTGCTCCGGCACCGGAGGCCGCCGAGGCCGAGCCTGAGAAGGCTGGGGCTCCTGCAGAAGAGGAGAAGCCTGCCGACAAGACACTGAAGAAGCCTTCGATCGGAGGCCTCTTCAGCCGTGTCCGCCATTCGCTCGAGAGCGATAAGGGCTACGACGACGAAGAGCCGAAGCCTGAACCTGCCGATGAAGATGCTGCAGACAAGACACTTGTCCGTCCGAAGGAAGAGGAAGCTCCTGCTGCTGAAGAGGCACCTGCTTCCGAAGAGCCGGAAGACGACGAGGCAACGACGACCTTCGAGAGGCTGCCGGAAGATCTCGGCGAGACGCCTGTCCAGGCGCCAATCGAGACCGAGAGCGTCTACAAGCCTGCCGAGTCCGAAGAGAGCCCCTATCAGGGGCAGACCTTCGCAGACCGCCAGAAGCGCCTCTGGCCGAAGGTCATGGATGCCGAGTGGGAGCCAATCGATACGGTGACGCCTGCCGGCATGGCACCGGACGAACCGCCCTCGGCAGCAACGTCTGTCGGCGAGCCAAGGCCGAGAAGCGAAGCTTCCGATGCAGGCGAGAAGAAGGATGAGGAAGGGGAGAGCGGAGACGGCGACGTTCCGCTTGCGGAGCCCGAGACGGGCGACACCCCTGAGGAAGAGAATATAGAGGCACCTGAGCCGGAAGCACCAGCCCCGGCGGAGGAGCCTGCTGCTGCAGAAGAGCCCGCTCCTGAAGAGGCAGACGATGAGACGGCTGCTCCTGCCGAAGAGGAAGCGGTTGCGGCTCCCGCTTCCCTGAGCGAACCGAAAAACGAAGGCGAGCCTTCCGAACCCGAGCCTGCCACGCCTGTGCAGGAGACGGCTGAGGCTCCGGCTCCTGTCGAGCCCGAACCAGAGGCGGCTGTCCCGGCAGAGCCTGAGGCACCAGCTGCTGCAGAGCCTGCTCCGGCTCCGGCACATGCGGATGAAGCCGAGTATCTGGCACACCGCTCCGAAGACATAGCATCCTATGTCGATTCCATCTTCGCCGAAGAGATACAGGCAGCACAGGGCCTGGGCACAGACCATGCACCGGCCCCTTCGGAAGCGCCCGCTGCTCCTGCTGCACAGGAGCCAGAGCCCGCACCGGCAAAGCCTGGCCCCGATGATTCTGCTGTCATGGCAGCGCTTGCCTCTCTCGACACCATGCCTCAGGCGAAGGACTATGCACCTGCCGCCGAAGAGGCAGCTGCACCAGAGCCCGAAACTCCTGCTCCGCGCAATCTCGGCAAGCACCTTGCAGACATCACGCCGGCTGTCGATCTCGCCGACATAAAGGATGTCTCATCTCCTGAAGAGGATGCTTCTGAGGTTCCCGAGCCAGCCGAGCCTGTGGCTGAGGAGAGCGTGTCTGAGCCTGAGAGCGAAGAGCCCGTCCACGCTTCGTGGGAAGAGGACCCCTTCGCACATATATCCAAGTCAACGCCTGTCGATGCTGTCTTCGAAGAGATAGAAGAGGAGGCAGAAGAAGAGGCGCTTTCTGACTACGCTCCTGAAGAGGAGACGGCTGAGACGTCCGAGGCCGATACCGAGGAGGAGGCCGAAGAGCCTCAGGCAGCCCCTCCTGAAGAAGTGCCTGTCCAGCCGGAAGAGGATGAGCCTGCGGCACTGGAATCTGAGCCCGAGCCATCTGCACCGGCATTCGAGCCTGAACCTGCTGAGGCAGAAGAGATGCCGGCAGAGCCTGAGGCTTCTGTTCCTGAAGATGATGGGGAAGCTGCTCCTGAAGATGCAGCGTCGCAGTCCGATGCATCCGATGCCGCTCCGATCGTGAACGAAGAGCCCGAAGGCCATCCGGAGGAGGCTGCTGCCGAAGAGAGCGAACCCGAAGCAGAGACTCATAAGGAAGAGCCCGCGGCTGAGCGGCAGGAAGATGCAGAGGAAGATCCCTCTGCACCCGATGAGATGGATTATCTGCCCAAGGCGCCCCGACCCCTCTATCCTTCCGTCATGGACGCCGAGGCGATAGAGGTCATCGAAGAGGAGCCAGAGCCTGTCGAGGAACCGGAACCTGAAGAGGCCGAACAGCCTGAGGAGGCTGCCGCCACAGAGCCAGTCCCCGAAGCCGAAGCGGAATCTGAATCCGCACCGGAGCCGGAGTCAGAAGCAGTCTCTGAAGAGGAGCCTGAGGAGACATACGAGCCAGAGCCAGAATCTGAGCCGGCAGCCGTTTCCGAACCTGAGGCGGAGCCTGCAGAGACGCCTCAGCCTGAAGCAGAAGAGGCTTCCGAAGCAGAGCCGGAGCCTGAGCCTGTGCTCCCTGCAGAAGAGCCCGCACCTGTCCAGGAGGCAGAGCCGGAAGCAGAGGCTGCGCCTGCTCCGATCGAGGAAGAAGCTGCAGAGCCGGAAGACGCAGCGGGCGACACCGCTGCCATGCCCGTTTCTGTGCCTGAACCTGAGGTGAGCGAAGAAGAGCCAGCGCCTGCAGCTCCGGTTGCAGAGGAAGATGCCGCTGCGGCTGAATCCGAAGAGCCCGCTTCTGAGCCTGCCGAAGAGGCAGCTGCTCCTGCAGAAGAGACCTCTGAGGCGGAGGAGACGGATGCTCCTGTGCTGCCCCAGAACTTCCAGCTCGATATGGACGATGTGGCACCCGAAGATCCTGACATCGCGCCGAAGGATCTCTCTGGCGTCGTCACGGAAGCTGAGGATATGGAAGAGCCTGAGCCGGCACCCCGCGAGAAGCCTCAGATGCCGGACGATCCCGAGTGGGGCAAGACAAGCTTCAAGCCTGCCATCTCCCAGATGGCCCGCCGCGTCATCCTGAACGACCTTCCCGATCCCTCGCAGCACTCGATCGATCCGTTCGGATCCGGAAGCATCGCCAGCCAGCCCATGCAGATACCCGAAGGACAGCAATCCATGCCGAAGAAGCCAGAACAGGGGACATTCGATGTGATCACGCCGGAGTCGCTCGACCGCATCGCGAAAGAGTCGCATCAGGAGAAGAAGCATCATCACTTCGGCCGCCATGGCGGGAAGGGTCGCCACTTCACCGAGGCTCCTGTCCGCGAAGACCATGAGACCGGCATCCACGGCAGCACCGATGCCCGTCCTCACCATGGCTCGAACCATGGCTGGAAGGGCGGCGCTACGCCGAAGGACGAGCTGCGTCTCCCGCAGCTCGATCTTGCGGATGATGGTCCGGAGTCCCATGGCTATGAGCTCGATCCTGAAAGAGCAGAAGCCGTGCGTGTGCAGGCAGCAGCGGATGCAGCTGCCCAAGCCCAGGCCGAAGCAGAGGCCAGGGCTCAGGCTGCAGAGCAGGAAGCGGCAGCACGGAGCCAGCAGGTCTCCGAAGAGGAGCTCCGTGACGCGGTCCTTTCCATGAACGACGAGGACCTCATCAGCCACGACATCTGGTTCGTCGCAACAGGTGCCTCCGAGCTCGACCATGCCGGCATCAAGGCCTTCCTCGATGCCCACAAGCAGGATATCCGCGGCGCCTTCCTGATCGATCTTGACTGCGTCGGCGCAGGAGACCCGACCGTGCTTGTGGAAGAGGGCCATGACAATCCGAAGCGCGCCGACCGCCGTCTCGTGCGCATGTTCCAGAACATCGCACAGGACTTCGGCCTCCCGCTTGGCAGGGCCCGCTACAGCATCGACGAGACCGATGCGACCACCGCGCTCCGTCGCCATATCCGCTCCGTCACTATCATGGGCATGGACGAGAATGGCCTGCCGGCCTTCTCCCACACGCTCGACGATGTTCCGGAGAACGTGAACGGCGACCAGGTGGCAGATATCGTCGAGATGGTGACAGAGCTCATCCGCCAGTCCTGATGCATGCGCTGAAGAGACACGAAGAAGGCGGCCAGGATTTCCTGGCCGCCTTCTCTCATGACGCATGTCTTATAGCTGCTAGTGCCTCGAGCGGACCCAGATGCCTCCGACAAGCGCTGCGATGCCCGCCAGGGCAAAGGCTCCCCAGGCAACAGAGGAAGTGTCGCTCGTGTCAGGCACGCCCGTTTCCTCGAAGACGACTGTCTGGCCCTCGTCGTGGATGTCTTCATGCTTTCCGACGACATGCCCCTTGTGCGTGAGCTCCTCGAAGACGACGATCTTTGTGCCTGCGAGGTTCTGTGCATTGAACTCTATCGGCACATCGACCGTACCATCTTCGGATTCGGTCACGAAGTCCTTCGTGAACGTGATGGTCTCGGCGGCGGAGTTCAAAAGCGCCCCTCCATCATTCCCCTTGCTGTCGACGACGTGGAGCGTTGCGGTGAGCGTGTAGGTCTCGTTCGGGATGAGTCCCGTGTAGGAGACGGTATCGGTGAGCTCTGCGGCATCGGCTGCCTTGAGCGTATGGCTGCCGGATCCGCTTTCGGCTGCCGTCGTGTGGAGTTCGGAGAAGCGCACGCTCTGCCCCTCGTCCTCTATGTCAGCGTGCACGGCAATCTCCTTGCCTTCTTCCCTGAGGCTTTCGAAGGCGACAATGCGCTTCACGCTCGAGGGAAGGCCTGTGACGGTGAAGGTGACCTCCGTCGTGCCGCTCTCGGAGGCTGGCGTGAAGCTCGTCGTGACAGGCTCTGCATAGGGCAGCGCCTCTCCGGTGTCGTGGTCCATGAGGGTGCCGGTGAGCTCATAGGTCTTGCCGGGCTCGAGGTTTGCATAGGCGACCGTATCGACGAGCGTGAAGGTCTCGTCCGTTGCCGGCACGATGTGCTCGCCCTCCTCATCTGTGAGTGTCGTCTCGATATGCGGACCCTCTTCGTTCGTGACGGTGCCAAGATGCACGCCGAAGGCATCGCGCGTGATCGTTGCCTCGAAGCTTACGAGCTTCTTGCCTGCGTTGGCGGGAGAGGAGAGCTCTTCGATCGTATAGACGTCGTAGGGGAGTGCCCCCTTGCTGTCATCAGGATCGGAGGATCCATACTTCGTGCCAGCGAACCAGATGCCGGCATCGCGTACGATCTTCGTATCGTCGAATGTTCCGTCATCCTTCACGGCTGCATCGTTGGCATTCGTGCTCTGGGTATGCGGGTACTGGGCAGCCGCGGTATCGAGGATGCCATTGGCATCGGTCACGGCGATATGCCATTCTCCTGTCGTCTTGGATGTGATCTTGAAGGGGATATCGGCCATCCTCGCCGAGGTCGTGCCATCCTCCTTCACGAACGAGAGGTCGCCTCGCTTGCCCTGGTCTGCGCAGGCATCGTCTCCTTGAAGCTCCATGATCTTGCCGTCCTCGGTGATGGAGACGGTCTTTTTCCAGTCGCTGTTGAGAAGATAGCCCTCAGGTGCCTTTGTCTCATGCACGGTATAGGTGCCGAAGGGGAGGGCATCCGCTGCCGTGGCAGCGCGTCCCGTGCTGTCGGTCTCGATCGTGGTGACCGCCTTGCCCGGGGCATAGCTCGTGCCTCCGACGACGACCGCATGCCTGCTTGCATTCACGATCTCGAAGACAGCGCCAGAAAGTACCGCCTTGCCCTTGGGAGAGGCGCTCTTCGATTCGGCATCGACCTTCTGGACAGCAATGCCGCCACGCATGACCTCTTCCTCGACGGTAGCTGGCTGGAGTATGGTGGCACCTGTCGGAGCAGAATCGTCTGCCGCAATCCTGAACTCCTGGCGGCTGTTTCCGGGAAGACGGTAGCCTGAAGGTGCCTTCGTCTCCTCGACGACGAGCGTGCCGAGAGGAAGGACGATGGTGCCATCCTGCTTTCTGTACCAGTCATCGCCTGAAACCTTGTGGGCATCATCGAGCCTTGCTGTGCCGTCCGCATCGCAGCGGATGGTCCAGGTCCGCTCCGGTGTGCCAGAGGTATCGGTCCCTTCCGGATAGAACGTTGCCGTGAACTCGGCGCCTTCGAAGGTGGCGTCGCCTTCAGCCTTCCCTCCCGTCTCTGCATCCTGCTTCTTTATCAGGATGTCGGGCACGCTGTAGCGGGGCTGCTCAGGAACCTCGGTATGGATCTCCTGGCCTCCTGTCATTGCGATCTCGAGGACATCCTGGCTCACGAGGAAGCCCTTCGGTGCCTTCTTCTCCTTCAAGTAGTACATGCCTTCGGCGACAAGGCCAGTCTTGCCATTGCCTTCGGCGTCGGTCGTGAAGCTCTCGACCTCCTGCGTGCAGGCCTGGTCGAGATAGAGGCCGAATTCCGCTCCTTCGAGCGAATAGCCGGTGCCGGAGACCGAGACGAGCGTCTCTGCACTCTGCTTCGTGACAGCAAGCGATCCATAGGGCGGGATTGCGATGATGTTCTGCCTTCCGCCATTGGGCGAGACCCAGAACTTCGCGACATGGTCCCAGCTGCCTGCTTCCCCGTCATGTGTATGTGCTTCCTGCGCAAGCGCCCAGGCGAGGTCTGCCTGCTCCTGCGTGCAGCTGTTGACAGTAAGGCCACGTCTTTCCTCATAGCGGTCCTTCGTGAGGTCGCCCTGATACATCCAGATCGCTGCCTGCGAGACCGTGGCTGCGCCCTTCGCATCGAGCGTCTGGCCGCTGAAGGTGCTGTTCAGAGGGTAGCATTGGGCAATGAGCCAGGAGAGGCCATGCGGATCTCCTCGGAGCGTCCCCGAGTCCATCTCGCTTACCCAATGCCACTCCGTATAGGTGCCTTGAGGCCCTGCCTTCTCGGCCTGCGCACAGTAGCCGCGGCTGCCGTCCGAGCCATAGAAATCGGTGATCAGGTTCGTCGGGTCATAATTCCAGGTGACGCTTCCGGAATAGGCCTTGGCTGCCTTCGGATTCATGAGCCCGATCACGAGGGCTGCCATAGCAAGGCAGGCCGCGAGCATGGCAGTGCGTACAAGCTGCCGCCTCCCTGCATGTCCGGTCCCTCTTGCACGTGTCCTGGACCTGCGGAGCCATCCCGTCTCTCTGTTCTGCGTTTCTGGCACTTCCGGATGGGGCCTTTGTCTGTTCCTGTGCACAGCTATCTCCTTCCGCTCGGCTGTTCCGGGGAGCGGAAAGCGTAGCGGGCACGTCTTGCAGGAATGCATGCCTGAGAAGGCAGGGATGTCGCAGGTCTCTGACGGGAGCAGATGAGCTCGCAGGCAGGACGTCTGACAAGAAAGGATGTCTTTCTCCTGCCCAGGTGCGCCCTCCATCCAATCTCCTCCGAGGAGCTTTCTGGCTGCCTTGCGTCCGCTTTTCGGAGTGGCCGGCCCGAGATGGCTGTGCTATCATTCATCCAGCACATGCGGGCATCGCCAAGTGGTAAGGCAACGGCTTCCCAAGCCGTCATCCGCGGGTTCGAATCCCGTTGCCCGCTCCAGAGCTACTGACGGGCCCTTTCGAGGGCCTTTTTCGTAAAACGGAGGCATCTCGTGGCGAGGATGTTGGTGAATCTCGGCAAGGACTTCGTCGAGGCTGTCGAGTCATGGATCGACGACTCCGGCAAGCTCGATCTGCCGCAGCAGGTGAAGCCCGAAGCGCTCCTCAAGCTTGCGCAGGAGATCTGCCGCGACGACCTCGACTACTTCGAATCGGCTGAGATGCTCGTCTGGGAGGTTGCCCGCCACGAGGGCTTCGTCATTCCTGACTACCCCCTTGCCAGCAACTCCGAGGTCAAGGCCTTCCTGAAGGAGTATGATGCCCGCGATGTCGCGGACTGGTACCAGAAGCGCGGCGTCTTGCGCTCGAGCTACGACCAGTTCTGGAAGAGCTCCGCGCTCATGGCGAGGAACAGGACCTTCTGGCGCAAGGTCATCGTCTTCCCGAAGTCCGATATGGATGATGCGAATCTTCTGGCCCGCGATTTGTGTGTCGCGGTGACGTTCTGCATGGGTAAAGAAGACGGTGAGAGAGACTCCAGGCTCTTCTCCATCTAGGACCTGGAGACACAATATAAAAGCTTCAACAGAAAAGGTGCTTCTATGCCGCTACCTATGACGGATGAGGAGTGCGTCGCTGGCATGCGCCGCCTCCAGCCCCAGATTGCCCGCTATGCCAAGCTGCTTGTCCAGCAGGGCGTGAACCTCCAGAAAGGCCAGGAGCTCGTGGTCGAGTGCCCGATCGAGCGTGCCGACTTCTGCCGGCAGCTTGTGGCTACAGCCTATGAGTGCGGCGCTTCCCATGTGACAGTCCTCTGGGCAGACGATGAGACGAAGCGTCTCGAATACGAGCATGTCGGACTCGACTGGTTCGAGCATGTCCCGTCCTGGAAGAAGGAGCAGCTGAACACCCTTGCCGAGGCAGGTGCTGCCTTCCTCTTCATCGAAGGCCAGGATCCCGAAGCCTTCAAGGGCATCGATCCGGCAAAGCCTGCCGCCGCATCGCGTGCCGCCCATATCGAGCTCAAGGCATTCCATGACGGGATGGACTTCGGCAGGAACACCTGGTGCATCGCTGGTGCCCCGATCGCATCCTGGGCGCACAAGGTCTTCCCCGACCTCAGCGAGAACGAGGCAACCTATCGTCTCTGGGAGGCAATCCTTCAGGTGAGCCGCGCTTCGGGCGAAGATCCGCGCGAAGCCTGGGAGACGCACAATGCGGCTTTCGAGAAGAACAAGCGCTTCCTGAACGAGCATCATTTCGACCGCCTGCACTACCGCTCGCAGAATGGCACCGATCTCACGGTCGGCATGACTCCCCGCCATATCTGGGAGGGCGGTGCAGCCCGTACGGTCAAGGGCCTGCCCTATTTCCCGAACATCCCGACCGAAGAGGTCTTCACCTCGCCTGACCGCATGAGGGTTGACGGCATCGTGCATTCGGCGCTGCCGCTGGTGCATGCTGGATCGGTCGTCCGCGACTTCTGGTTCCGCTTCGAGGGCGGCAAGGTCGTGGAGTATGACGCAGCGCAGGGCAAGGATGTGCTGAAGCATATCCTCGAGATAGACGAGAATGCCTGCCGGCTCGGAGAGTGCGCCCTCATCAGCAAGAACACGCCGATCAGGGAGTCGGGCATCCTCTTCTATGACACGCTCTACGACGAGAATGCCTCCTGCCATCTGGCGCTCGGCATCGGCTTCCCGGAGTGCTACGAAGGCGGCTTCTCGATGTCCGAGCAGGAGCTCCTCGATGCCGGCGTGAACCAGAGCCATACCCACGTCGATTTCATGATCGGCACGGAGGACATGGATATCACCGGCATTACGGCATCGGGCGAAGAGATTCCCATCTTTGTGAATGGTCAATGGGCCTGGGAGTAGCAGCCTCTTTGGTGATAGGATAGGACGACGCATCTGGAAGCAGCCCAATTGCCGAATTGGGTGCCGGCGGCAAGCCTCATGCCGGTACAATGGAGCTCGCAGATGCCACAGAAGCCTGCACCGTTAGCTCAGCTGGTAGAGCAGGGGACTTTTAATCCCAAGGTCGAGGGTTCGAGACCCTCACGGTGCACCACTTGAAATGCAGGCAGGTAGAGGCTATGCCTCCGCCTGCCTTTTTTGGTATCCGAGGAGGACCACCGTGGCAGAAACGCAGCACGTATCGAAGCACATGAAGAAGGCTGCAGCCAAAGAGGATGCAGCAGAAGACGACACAGACAAGACCCAGGTGGCACCGGCAGGGAAGGCTGCCAGAAGCGCAGCTCCTCAAGGCACGGCTCCCGGCACGACCGCACCGCATGCCCCTGTGGCAGAGCCCCTGAACCACGCCGTCGGCTACAAGCCGATCTCTCCCTATGAGCCGCGCCAGGTGAACGTCCCCGACAGCCGCCGAAAGAAGCACCATCCAATCCGCAACATCTTCCTTCTGCTCCTTGTTGCCGTGCTGGTCCTTGCAGGCTTTGCGGCAGAGAGCATGATAAGGATCTCGAAGACAGTGGGATCTGCCGAGGCTTCGGCGACGCAGCTCGAGACGGCTGCCTCTGCAGGAGACCTCACGGGTGCAAGAAGCGCCCTTTCGAGCCTTGCCTCCGATATGGACGAGCTCTCGTCCGAGTCCGACGAATGGATCTGGTCGCTTGTCGAGAAGGTTCCCTATATCGGGACCGACGTCACCTCGGCCAAGACCATGGTGAGCGCGATGGAGAAGGTCAATACGCAGGCCCTCCAGCCGGTCCTGGCAGAATACGACAAGGCGACAGCCACCGATGCAACAGCTGAGGACCGCATCCAGGCAGCGTCCGACCTTGCTGCAAGCCTCGAGAGCGCGCAGACGATCCTCGAGGAGGGGAGAAGCGAGATTGCCTCTGCTCCTTCCTCGCATATCGATGCCTTGCGCGACCTGCAGACGAAGCTCGAGAGCAGCCTTTCTGCGGTCGACTCGAATCTGCAGACGCTCAACAGCGCGGTATCTGCGGCATCCGACGCCGCTTCGCTTCTGGCATCTGCCCTCTCTGCGGCGGGCCTTTCGTAATCATTGTGTTTCAATCTGATGGCAAATGCACCTCGCGGGACTTCCGCGGGGTGCATTGTCCTATAGTTCAGCTCAACAGCACACAGAGGGTGTGCAAGCTGCAGCCGCAGGCACGATGCCTGCGCCACTCGCTTATGAGGAGGCCACGCAATGAAGCGTACGTTCGCACATAGGAACATGTTCGATGCGAACGAGGTGGCCTGCCGACGTCAGGGACGACGAATCACGCTGCGATGACACGTGGTGGCAGTCCCGCTTAAGCGATTTTCCAAAGCTTAAACCTGACTTCGCCCGGCATCGCCGGGCATTTTTGGCGCGAAAATGCCTGATGAGATATACAAGCGCCCTGGCTTATGTGCCAGAACCGTTCTGTTTGCCATTCAATTGAATTGAGGAGCTGGAAATCATGGCAGAAAAAGAGAAGGTCGTACTTGCATACTCGGGCGGACTCGATACTTCCGTCATCGTCAAGTGGCTGCAGATAGAGAAGAACATGGACGTCATCGCAATCTGCGGCAACGTCGGCCAGGACGAGAAGGACCTTTCCTGGATCAAGCAGAAGGCACTCGATATGGGCGCCATCGCCTCTGAGGCCATCGATATGCGCGAGGAGTACGCAGAGACGATCCTGTCGAAGGCCATCTGGGCAAACGGCAAGTACGAGGGCATCTACCCGCTGCTTTCCGCACTCTCCCGCCCCATCATCTCCAAGCATCTCGTCGAGATTGCCCACAAGTACGGCGCAAAGTACATCGCCCACGGCTGCACCGGCAAGGGCAATGACCAGGTCCGTTTCGAGACAAGCATCCGTGCCCTCGACCCCACGCTCGAAATCATCGCTCCTGTCCGTGAGTGGGACCTCACGACCCGCGACTCCGAGATGGAGTGGGCAGCTGCCCACGGCGTGCCCGTGCCTACGACCCACAAGAAGCCGTACTCCATCGACGACAACCTCTGGGGCCGCGCTATCGAGTGCGGTGTCCTCGAGGACACCTGGAACCAGCCGCCTGCGGACATCTGGACGATGACAAAGAACCCGGAGGACTGCCCTGCAGATCCTGAGACCGTCGTCATCGGCTTCGAGAAGGGCGTGCCCGTCTCGATCAACGGCGAGAAGATGTCTCTTCTCGACTGCATCATCAAGGCAAACGAGATTGCCGGCCGCAACGGCTTTGGCCGCATCGATATGATCGAGGACCGTGTTGTCGGCATCAAGAGCCGTGAGTGCTATGAGTGCCCGGCAGCGCTTCTCCTCATCCAGGCACACCAGTCCCTCGAGACCCTCTGCCTCGACGCCGAGACGCTGAAGCAGAAGGCAAAGCTCGATGTCGAGTGGGCCTCCACGGTCTATCGTGGCCTCTGGTACTCCCAGAACCGCAAGGCAATCGATGCCTACAATGCCTACACGCAGCAGTATGTGACGGGCGAGGTCCGCATCAAGCTCTGCAAGGGCGGCCTCTTCGTCGACGGCCTGCGTTCGCCGTACAGCCTCTATGACTACAACCTGGCTACCTACGATGAGGGCGACACCTTCGATCACACCGCATCCAAGGGCTTCATCATCATCCACGGCCTGCAGTCGAAGACCTGGTCCCGTGTCCAGGGCCCGGGCTCTGGCCTCCAGGACGGCGAGTAGCTTTCTGGCGCTCGCCTCATAGCGCGACTCGGTGCCGCTGCCAGGGCATGCCCGGCAGCGGCACTTTCGTCTCGGCGAGCTGCGGGCTCGATTGTGCGAGATGCGCACAGCCATTTGTGCTTCCGGCATGTTGCCAGCCTTCTCATAAGTGGTGCAGAAGGTCCGCTGCAAGGCAGCTCCGTGGCATACTTGAAGTGTCGACAGAAGAAGAGGGAGGAGCTCATCCATGGCTCTCTGGGGTGGCAGGTTCGAGAAGGGCGTCGATGCCTTCACGCAGGAATTCGGTGCATCGCTCGAGGTGGACAAGGCGATGGCGCAGCAGGATATCAGGGCATCGCGTGCCCATGCGAAGATGCTTGCCCGCCAGGGCATCATCTCGGATGAGGACCAGAAGGCAATCGATGCCGGCCTCGAGAAGATTGCAGGCGAAATCAAGGACGGCACCTTCGAGTGGGATGTGAACGACGAAGACATCCACATGGCGGTCGAGTCGAAGCTCACGAAGATGGTGGGAGCCCCGGGGGCGCGTCTCCATACCGGGCGCTCGAGGAACGACCAGGTGGCTGTCGATATCCGCCTTCTTGCGAAGGACCTCTCCCGCGATCTCATGCAGGGAAACCTCGAGCTCAGGGGTGTGCTTCTGGATCTTGCAAAGAAGTATGAGGGCATCGTGCTTCCGGGATACACGCATCTCCAGCATGCACAGCCCGTCCAGCTCTCTCACCATCTTCTGGCCTACTTCTGGATGTTTGGCCGCGACTATGTGCGCCTTGAGGCTGCCTATGACGGAGCGGACGCCAATCCGCTCGGTGCTGCCGCCCTTGCGGGCACGACGTATCCCCTCGACCGTGCCTATACCTCGGAGCTCCTGGGCTTTGCCACGACGATTCCGAACTCGCTCGATGCAGTTTCTGACAGGGACTATCTGCTCGATCTCGAGTACGCCTGCTCCGTCTCGATGATGCATCTCTCCCGTCTCTGCGAAGAGATCGTGCTCTGGAGCTCGACTGAGTTCGGCTTCATCACGCTCTCCGATTCCTACTCCACGGGCTCCTCGATCATGCCGCAGAAGAAGAATCCCGACTTCGCCGAGCTTACCCGTGGAAAGTGCGGCCGCGTCTTGGGCGACCTCATGGCCCTTCTCACGACGATGAAGGGACTCCCGCTTGCCTACAACAAGGACCTCCAGGAGTGCAAGGAAGGTCCGCTCGATGCCGCAAAGACGCTCTCTGACTGCATGCAGATCGCTTCCGGCATGCTCGAGACCATGCAGGTGAACAAGGACAGGATGCTCGACGAGGCAGGTAAGGGCTTCACTGCCGCTACCGATGTGGCCGACTACCTCGCAAAGAAGGGCGTGCCGTTCCGCGAGGCACACCGCATCGTGGGCGAGCTCGTGCTCTATTGCGAGCAGCATGGCAAGGGCCTGGAAGACCTCGCGGCTGCAGAATTCAAGGCAGCAAGCCCGCTTTTCGAGGACGACATCGCACGCGACCTCGACCCTGCGGCCATTGCCTATGCAAGGAACACCTACGGCGGCACCGGCAAGAAGGCCGTGGCCGCACAGCTCGAGGAGGCAGCGGCACGCCTTGCTGCCGACAAGGAGAAGCTGCCGCAAGAGGCCAGGTAGCCATATTCCATGAGTCGTTCTTGTAGCGCCTGCGTCTTCCTTCTGAGAGGGGATGCGCAGGCGCTATCATGAGGAAAGCGAGAATGCAGGGCTTGCCTGCTCTGGTTCACAGAAAGGATTCCCATGATTGACCGCTATACCCGCCCCGAGATGGGACATATCTTCTCCCTCGAGAACAAGTATGCCATCTGGCAGGAGATCGAAGTCCTGGCCTGCGAGGCGCATGCCGAGATCGGAGAGTCCGGCATAACGAAGGAAGAGGCCAAGTGGATCCGCGACCATGCTGACTTCAACAAGGAAGAGGTCGATGCAATCGAGGCTGTCACGAACCACGATGTCATCGCCTTCCTGACGAACATGGGCTCCTACATCGACAAGGATGTGCCGGAAGGGGAGCCGAAGCCGTCGAGGTGGGTCCATTACGGCATGACAAGCTCCGACCTCGGCGATACGGCGCTCTGCTATCAGCTCGTGCAGGCAACCGACATCCTGCTTGATGACTGCAAGAAGCTCGGCGAGATCTGCAAGAGGCGTGCCTTCGAGGAGAAGGAGACGCTCTGCGTCGGCCGTACCCACGGCATCCACGCCGAGCCCATGACCTTCGGCATGAAGTTCGGCAGCTGGGCCTGGGAGCTCTACCGCGACTATGAGCGCCTGAAGGACGCAAAGAAGAATGTCTCCTTCGGTGCCATCTCCGGCGCTGTGGGCACCTACAGCTCCATCGACCCGAGGGTCGAGCAGTATGTCTGCGAGCACCTGGGCCTCAACGCCGACCCGCTCTCCACGCAGGTCATCAGCCGCGACCACCACGCCTATCTTGCAGGCGTGCTCGCCACGACCGCAGCCACCTGCGAGCGCATCGCAACAGAGATCAGGAACCTCCAGCGCACGGATACCCTCGAGGCCGAGGAGCCGTTCCGCAAGGGCCAGAAGGGCTCTTCTGCCATGCCGCACAAGAGGAACCCGATCACGGTGGAGAAGGTCTGCGGCCTTTCCCGTGTCGTGAAGGCCAATGCCCAGGTCGCCTTCGACAATGTCGCCCTCTGGCACGAGCGCGACATCTCGCACTCCTCTGCCGAGCGTGTCGCCCAGGCAGACTCCTTCATCGCCCTTGACCACATGTTCCAGTGCCTCATCAGGATCGTCGACGGCCTCATCCTCTATCCGAAGCAGATGATGGCAAACCTCAACAAGACCCGTGGCCTCATCTACTCATCGAAGGTGCTCCTGGCCCTCGTCGATACCGGCATCACCCGCGAGGATGCCTACAAGATCGTCCAGACGAACGCTATGGCTACCTGGCACGAGGTGCAGCAGTGCGAGCAGGGGACGACCTTCGAGGAGAAGCTCCTGGCCGATCCTGCCTGCACGCTCTCCAAGGAGGAGCTCGATCACATCTTCGATCCCTGGTCCTTCCTCGGCAGGATCGACTATGTCTTCGACCGCCTCGAGAAGCTCGAGTTCGAATAAGGAGTTCCATGTTCCACTATGATTTCAGGCCCCGGGGCGTCTGCTCCCGTGCCATCCATATCGATCTTGCTGACGACGGAAAGACGATCGAGAACGTCAGCTTCGAGGGTGGCTGCAATGGCAACCTCAAGGCTATCGGCCGCCTGGTACAGGGCAAGTCTGCAGACGAGATTGCAGAGGTCCTCGCTGGCAATACCTGCGGACCCCGTCCGACATCCTGCGCAGACCAGCTCTCGAAGGCCCTGAAGCAGGCGGAAGCTGCAGCACAGCAGGAAGCGTAAGGATGGCCCGCACCCACCACATCTTCTCGCGCCGTGCCCTTCTCAAGGGCACGGCAGCAACGGCTGCCACGGCGGTAGCCGTCGACATGCTCTATGGCTGCAAGAGCTCGAACTCTACCGATGCGGCGTCCTCTTCTGTCGTCGTGGATGATTCCTCGGGCACCGATGTGCTCGAGGAGTACACCTACGATGAGAGCACGGTCGACGCCGCCTCGACCTGGTCGCTGCCTTTGGGCTGCGTGCTGCATCCGGCAGAGGGCACCTGGATCCCTGTCACGGCAGCAGGTGCCAAGGCATCTCCTCTGATCACCGGCTCTGCACTCGATACATCCTCCGGCACGCTCAAGACTGTCATCGCGCAGCCCATAAGCTCTGACTCCAACATGGAGATCTATGACGCACGCTGCTCTGACTCTGCCTATGCGTGGGTCGAGATCAATATCCTCAACAGGTCCTGGAAGCTCTATGGCCAGGCCTTCTCGGATGGTGCCGTGACAGGCACTGCGTCGCTTCTGTGGGAGGCAGACTCCAACTGGGATCCGCCTGCCTTGGCAGTCTCTGGCTCCAAGGTCATCTGGCAGGTCCAGCCTTCCACCTCAGGCTCGAGCACGAAGGAAAGCTCGCACTGCTATCTCTGGAAGACCGGAGATTCGAGCGCAAAGGCGGTCATCGAGTCATCTGGCCGCTTCGGCTGCGACATCTCCATATCTGATGGCAACGCAATCCTCGCGCCGCGCGTCAACGCCTCTTCTGGCACCTATTACGGCATCACTGCCTACTCCCTGTCCGATGATATGGGCACGGTCACAGACCAGCTTGTGCTGCCCCAGTCGGTAAAGCCGATGTGTGCCACCCGTATCGGAGACGAGTTCGTCTTCTCGATCGAGGCCAACTACAGCACAGGCGGCCTTCTTGCCTCCATGGGCACCTATGTAGGACACGGGGATGGACCGTTCCTGTCTGTCGGACGCGAGCCCTTCTGCGTCTCTTCCGGCAAGGATGACACCTACATCGTGAAGGTCCGCGCCTCCTACTATGTGATCGATACAGCAAACGAGTCCTACCGCGTGATCTCTGCGGTCGACCGCTCGCTTGACTACGGCGAATATCCGGCACGCATGGGCGCCTGTGACACCTTCGTGACCTTTGCCACCGTGAAGGATGCATCGACCGGCTACCCCTCAGCTGTGACCGTCAGGACCTTCAATTTGTAAGGCTTGACGCACAATCTGTGCACGGTAGGGTAGAATGTAGAGTGTATGAAAGTTTGCTCTCATGTCTTATAGGGGGGCCGATATGGCTTCAGACGAGAAGAAGATTCTGCTGGTCGAGGACGACAAGGCAATCCGCGATGCAGTGGCTGCATATCTTGAGCGCGAGAATTATATCGTGCGTGGTGTCGGCGATGGCCAGAGCGCAGTCGAGGAGTTCGAGAAGCATTCCTTCGATCTCATCATCCTGGACCTCATGCTTCCGAAGCTTTCGGGCGAGCGCGTCTGCCGCGCAATACGTGAGACCTCGAATGTCCCCATCATCATGCTGACCGCAAAGGGCGAGGTCGAGGACCGCATCATCGGCCTCGAGCTCGGTGCCGACGATTACCTGATCAAGCCGTTCTCTCCGCGCGAGCTTGTTGCCCGCGTCCGCGCGCTTCTGCGCCGTGCCCACACCGAGGTGGAGAGCCAGCTCGAGGTGCTCGACTTCGGCGACCTTGTTATCGATATCTCCGGCCACAAGGTGCTCGTCGAGGGCAAGGAAGTCGATCTCACGGCTTCCGAGTTCAAGCTCCTGACGACGCTTGCTCGCTATCCGGGACGTGTCTATACGCGCATGGAGCTCGTCGAGAAGGTCCTCGGCTATGACTTCGAGGGCTATGAGCGCACGATCGACTCCCATGTGAAGAACCTCCGTGCAAAGCTCGGCGACGATCCGCGCAACCCGCGCTGGCTCTACACCGTCCACGGTGTCGGCTACCGCTTCGAAGCGCCTGCCATGGACAAGGAAGAGAAGAAGGCATAGGAGCGCATAGGTGCCACGAGCAAGATTCGAGATAGGCAGATCTGACAGGCACGCCTCCCAGGAGGGGGGCGTGTCTTCTGCTAATGAAAGCAAGGCTTCCTGGAACACGATCCGCCCGCACGAGAAGCCGAAGGCCAGCTATACAAAGAAGATGACTATCGCCTTTGCGGCGACCTCGGTCATGACAGCAGTCGTGTTCCTGCTCGTGCTGGCAGTTGTCTGGGAAGACCAGTTCAATACCTACACGCGCCAGAACATGCAGAGCCTCGCACAGGCCACTGCCTCGACGCTTGCCTCGAAGTATGAGGAAGCGGGCGGCTGGACGCCTGAGGTCCTTGACTATGCAGCGATGGCATCGAACACCTCGTCCGATATCGCGGTCCAGGTCCAGAATGCCAAGGGCACGACAATCTACGACGATACGTGGGTCCATGGCAAGGATATCGATGCGGGAAAGAACGTGCCTTCCGGCACCGACTCGATTGTCTCCTCCGACATCACCCTCACTGATGGGGAGATCGTGGGTACGGTGCGCCTCTGGGCCTTCGGATCGGATGCCCTCCTCACGCAGGCCGATGCAACATTCCGCACGAACTCGTACATGGCCATTCTTGCTGCCGCCATCATCGCGGTCATCCTGGCATCGATTATCGGCTTCATCATCTCGAGGAAGCTGGCAGCGCCAATCGGCACGATCACGGCGACCGCGCGCCAGATCAGGAACGGCGACCTCTCGGCGCGTACCGGCCTCAAGGGCTCGGATGAGCTGGGACAGCTTGGCGAGACCTTCGACGATATGGCCACCTCGCTCGAGAAGGATATCAAGCACGAACGCAGGCTTACGAGCGATGTGGCCCATGAGCTGAGGACGCCGCTCATGGCAATGCAGGCGACGGTCGAGGCCATGCAGGACGGTGTCTATCCGACGGACGCGGAGCACCTCGAGGTCGTGGCAGCAGAGGTCAGGCGCCTTTCGCGCCTCGTTGGCGCCATGCTCCAGCTTTCGAGGCTCGAGAACGGCAAGACCCCGTTCAGACCGGAGGAGACCGATCTTGTCTGGCTCGTGAAGAGCCTCGTGACGTCCCAGGAGCAGCTCTTCGATGATAAGGGGCTGCAGCTGCGCTTTGCAGACGAGACCCCGAGCCAGACCCTCATCGCAGACGTGGACCCCGACCTCATCCGCCAGGCAGTCGTGAACCTCATGTCGAACGCGATGCGCTATACGCCCTCCGGCGGCTGGGTGCTTGTCGCAATCACGCAGGACCACGCAGATGCCTTGATCTCCGTCTCCGATACCGGCATCGGCATCGCAAAGGAAGACCTTCCCCGTACTTTCAGCCGCTTCTGGCGCTCCGATGCGAGCCGCGAGATGGAGTCAGGCGGCCTGGGTGTCGGCCTCGCTGTCACGAAGGAGATCATCGATCGCCATAACGGCACGATCACCGTGGAGTCCGAGCTCGGCAAGGGCACGACATTCACGCTGAGGATTCCGCTTCATCGCACCCGCACGCTTCCCAAGGCACAGAAGGGGGAGCAGAAGCAGTAATGCGCACGCTCTAAGGAATGAGCTTTGCGCAATGCAGCCGGTACACTTCGTTGGCTATACTCAATCTGTCAGCAATCCGATGAAATGAGGCAGGCAATGGCAGAGATTCAACTGCGTCCTGATTCGCACGGCAAGGTACGTGACATCTACGACTGTGGCGATACGCTCCTTATGGTGGCAAGCGACCGTATCAGCTGCTTCGACTTCATCTTGCCGAACGAGATTCCCTACAAGGGCGAGATTCTGACCCGCATCTCGGCATTCTGGTTCAATCGCTTCAAGGACCTCATGCCGAACCACATGATTTCGACGGATCCTGCAGATCTGCCTGAGCAGTTCGCACCCTACAAGGACTACCTCATGGGCCGCTCCATGCTCGTGAAGAAGGCCAAGACCATCCCCATCGAGTGCATCGTCCGCGGCTATCTCACCGGCTCCGGCAAGAAGACGTATGACCAGGACCGCACGGTCTGCGGCATCAAGCTTCCGGAGGGCCTTGCCGAGGCATCGAAGCTCCCTGAGCCGATCTTCACGCCATCCACGAAGGCGGCTCTCGGCGACCACGACGAGAACATCTCGTTCGAGCGCTGCGCAGAGATCGTCGGCGAGGATGTGGCAACGCAGCTCCGCGATGCCTCCCTTTCCATCTACAAGGCAGCAGCAGAGTATGCCCTGACCCGCGGCATCATCATTGCCGATACGAAGTTCGAGTTCGGCTTCATCGACGGCGAGCTTACCCTCATCGACGAGTGCCTGACGCCGGATTCCAGCCGCTTCTGGCCTGCAGAGGGCTACTCCGAGGGCCACGTCCAGCCGAGCTACGACAAGCAGTATGCCCGCGACTGGCTGCGTGCCAACTGGGATATGCAGGGCGAGCCGCCCGAGCTTCCCGCCGAGGTCATCGAGGGCACCTCGAAGCGCTACCAGGAAGCCTTCGAACTCATCTGTGGCAAGCCATTTGTTCCCATGAAGGAAGCCTAATGTCATTCCGTGATACCCTGAACGGCGCCCGCGAAGAGCTGAACGAGAACCGCGATGCGTACAAGAAGAGCGAAGAGACCATAGAGCAGGATGCCCAGGAGGAGCCCAAGTCCACGGGCTTCGAGAAGAAGTCTGTGACGAGGGCCAAGCCTGCCCGCGAGGCAGCGGCAGGCGTGCGTGTCGTCACGTCTTCCGGCAAGGTCAAGAAGGCTTCGGGTACGTCCAAGCCAAGATCCGAAATGACAAAGGAAGAGAAGCGTGCCCAGCGCCAGAAGGAGCGCGACGCCGAGGACAGGCGCACCATGGCAGCACAGGCCCTCCTCAAGAAGGACCCGACTTACCAGAAGTGGCATGGCATCTCGATGGGCATGATCGTGGCAGGCCTTGTCTGCACTGCCCTCTCCTGGGTCATTGCCATCGCTGTCCCTGACTCCCAGACGGACCTCACGTCGTTCTGGGGCGTCATGGCAATCGTGATGCTCGTCGTCGCCTACATCGGCGTCATCGGCGGGTTCATTATGGACTGGGCCCGCCTCCACAAGGTGCGCAACATGTACAACGACCGTGTACGCAGCCTCAAGGAGAAGCAGCTCAACGCAATCATCGAGCAGAGCTATCAGGAGGTTGCCGACAAGCCATCCTTCTTCGACCGCTTCCGCAAGAAGAAGGAAGAGAAGTAAGGCTCTCGCCACACAGCAGCGGCTGTTTGGTATAGAATAGCTATCTGCGATAGGCCCTCATAGCTCAGGGGATAGAGCACAGGTTTCCTAAACCTGGTGGCGTAGGTTCGAATCCTACTGGGGGCACCAGCACATAAAGCCCGTATCTGCACAAACGCAGGTACGGGTTCTTTTTTTGTGTCGGAAGACAGAGCGCAGCGATGCCAGGGGGATGTCAGCAAGTCGCTATCGCTGGGGCCATCAGAGCTTCCATCGGATCTGTCGCTGAATCAGTGCCTCAATGGGAATGATCCTTGCATTGCCTTGCCGGGGCAGCGCATCTCAAGACTGCCAAAGAGACCGGCGTACGAAGTGGCAGCCATTGCATTCGTGTGCCCATCCCAAGAGAATGACTCGGCGGCCTGCAGCTTCAGAGGCTTTCTGGAACTTCTCGCAATCCCGAGGCAGGAGGCTCATGTCGGATCTGAACCTGCGTCACCAGATTCAAGTAACCTGTTCTATGAATCTGCTCCAGCAGGGGAGAGAAGACGGAGCATCTCACACCCAGGATACCGGCGATGGCGCGCTGCTCAAAGCACTTGCGAGGAATCCAATTTCGGCGCAAGAAAGAGGCGGGCTCCCTGAGGAGCCCGCCTCTGCAGCAAGCATGTGAGCTGAGCTATTCGTCCGTTCCGCTGCTGTGTGTGGAATCGCTCGTATGGGAGCTGTTCGAGCTCGTGCCGGAGTTCGAGGAATTCGATCCGGAGTTGCCCGAGTTCGAAGAGCTGTTCGAGCTGTTGTTGCTGCTCGAGCTGTTGGAAGAGTTGCTCGAGGAGCTGGAGGGCGATGTGCTGTCGGTCGTGGTCGGCTTGGGTCCGAGGGAGAGCGTAATCTGGACGCTCGAGCCCTTCTCGAGGGAGCCGGAAGTCGGGTACTGGCGGATGACAGAGCCGGCAGCGACCGTGCTCGAGTATTCGGAGGTCGTACGGACGACCGTGAAGCCTGCAGACTCAAGCGCCTCCACGGCGTCAGCCTCGGTCTCGCCCACGACATTGGGAACGGTGATGGTCTGAGGTCCGAGGGAGAGGTGGTAGACGATCGTGTCGCCTGCCTTGGCGGTAGAGCCTGCTGCCTTGTCCTGGGATGCGACGTGGCCCACATCGACAGAGCTCGAGTAGACAGAGTCGCCTGCCTGGGCTACAAGACCAAGGGCAGAGCATTTGGCGCTTGCTTCCTTCGGTGTGCAGTTCGAGAGGTCGGGCACCTCAACGGTTGCAGCAGGCTCCGAGCCCTTCGAGACATGGACTGTGATGGTCGTGCCTTCAGAGGCGCTCCTCCCTGCATCGGGATCCTGGTCGATGACCTTGCCCTCTTCGACGGAGTCGGAGTAGTCATAGGTGACAGATATCGTGAAGAAGCCGTCGTACTTGTCGATGGAGGAGCGGGCTTCGCTTTCCGTGAGTCCGACAAGGTTCGGGACATCCTTCGTCTGCATGGTCTGGCTGCCGAGATAGGTGACGGCCGCATAGGCAGCGATTGCCACAGCGAGGATTGCGACAATGATGCCGATAGCGACATTGCGCTTGTGCTTCGAGCGCTTCTTCTCCTGCTCTGCGGCTTCGGCCCTTGCAGACTGCTGGCGGAAGCGGGCCGTGCCGCCAGGGACAGCAGAGATCGGAGCGACGGCACGGCCCATCTGCTGGGTCCTGCCGGCGTTGTTCCTGCCCATGTTCCTCGTCTGGGTGCCGCCGATGACAGAGGTTGCCTCGGAGACAGCGCCAAGCCTGCCTGCGAGGTAGTCCCTGAGCGTGTGGAAGAGCTCGTCTGCTGTCTGGAAACGGTCCTTCGGATCCTTCTGCATGCACTTCAGGATGATGGCCTCAAGGGCAGGATCGACGTTCGGATTGATCTGGCTGGGCGGAATCGGCTGCTCCTTCACCTGCTTGATAGCGACAGAGATTGCGTCATCGCCGTCGAAGGGGACACGTCCTGTTGCTGCCTCGTACATGACGATGCCAAGGGAATAGAGGTCGGAGGTAGGCCCGAGCTCCTTGCCCTGCGTCTGTTCGGGAGAAACATAGTGGGCCGTTCCCAGAACCGAGTTGTCGGTCGTGAGATGGCTGTTCTTGGCGCGGGCGATGCCGAAGTCCATGACCTTGATGTTGCCATCAGGCTGGACCATGATGTTCTGCGGCTTGATGTCGCGGTGGATGATGTCGTGCTTGTGGGCGACGGAGAGCGCCTGGGCAATCTGGGAGCCGATCTGTGCGACCTTGCGGCAGTCCAGCGCTCCGTGCTTCCTGATGCCGTTCTTCAGGTCCGTGCCGCGCAGGTACTCCATGATGATGTAATAGGTGTCCCCATCCTTGCCCCAGTCATAGACCGAGACGATATAGGGGCTCTGGAGCGCTGCCGCTGCCTGTGCCTCCTGCTTGAAGCGGGCAGCAAACGACGGGTCTGCTGCGTACTGGGGCAGCATGGTCTTGATAGCGACAGTACGGCCGAGGACCTGGTCAAGGCCGCGGTACACTGTCGCCATTCCGCCTGTGCCGATCTTGTCTTGGACCGCATAGCGGCCACCGAGAACTCTGTTTGCCATATATGACCCCTAAATGCTTCGAGCGGTGATTCTGTCAGTGCTGGATGCAGGAAGATGCGCCTCTTCCTGCGGACCGGATCGGGAAAGGCTCCCGGTTATCGTGCCTCGGCCCCGGAAGCATCGGGGGAAGGCACCGGCCAGCTTCCTCATGATGCGCTCCCTTCTGCCTGGACCTGGAGGCACTGCCTGATGATGGAACCTGCCATCTTGGCCGCAGAGCCCTCGATGTTCGAGCCGTCTCCTTCGAGGCAGATGGAGATTGCCAGCGTCGGAGAGTCGTAGGGAGCAAAGCCGATGAAGAGCGAATTGTAGACATTGCCGCCGACCTCGGCCGTGCCGGTCTTGCCGGCAACCTTGACGCCGGAGACGCGGGCACCTGCTGCGGTGTAGCCGTCATCCACGACGCCGAGCATCGCTTCTGCGACTTCGGATGCCGTTGTAGAGGAGATGGGCTGGCCGAGCGAGCGCGGCTGGGTCGTCGTGGTGGTGACGCCCTCAGGAGAGAGGACGTGATCGACGATGTAGGGGTTCATCGCGACGCCGCCGTTAGCGATGGTGGCTGCGACGACAGCGTTCTGCATGACCGTGGTCTGGGGTCCTGCCGGGCTTGCATGCTCGCCGACGGGCTGGCCGCAGGCTGCCCATGCCGTCTCCCATTCCGTCATCTCGCTCGGATCGGGCATGAGGGAGGCGACGGTATAGAAGTCCTGGCCGATCTGCGTGCCGTAGCCGAAGGCGTTCGCATAGCTCACGAGGTTCGCAGAGCCGACCTTGGCGCCGACCTGGCCGAAGGCAACGTTCGAAGACATCGACAGAGCGCGCTTCAGCGTGATCGTGCCGTAATTGTTGTTGTTGATGTTCGTGACCGCCGCGCCGCCGATATCGATCGAGGACTCAGCATCGATCATGTCGGTGAGCGAATAGGCGCCCGTATCGAGCGCAGCCGAGAGCGTCACGACCTTGAAGGTCGAGCCTGGTGCATAGAGCGAGTTCGTCGCGCGGTTCACGAGGGCGCTTCCGCCAGAGCTCAGCTGGTCGCCGACCTCGTCGTAGGTATAGGTCGGGGAGGAGGCTGATGCCAGGACCTTGCCGGTCGAAGGATCGAGGAGCACGACTGCGCCGGTCCAGCCGTCAAGTGCCTCCTCGCAGATCTCCTGCATCTGCGAGTTGATGGTAAGGACGACCGAGGACCCTGCCTGCGAGACGCCTGCCAGGGAGTAGAGGGCAGACTGCCAGGTCGAGTAGTCCTTGTGGCCTGTGAGCGTCTCGTTCATCGAGGATTCGATGCCGGTCGAGCCATACTGCGTCGAGAGGTAGCCGACCGTGTGGATTGCAAGGTTGCCGTTCGGATAGGTGCGTACATAGGTGCCGTCGGACTGCTGAATGCTTTCGGCCAAGGTCACGCCGTCGCTTGTCATGATCGCTCCGCGCTGCACGTGCGAGCTCTTTGCGATCGTGTGGTTGTTCGAAGGCATCGACTGGATGGTCTCTGCCTTGACGACCTGGATATAGGTGAGGTTGCCGATGAGCGCGGCAAAGAGGAGCGTGAAGACCGTGATGAGCGCTGTGAGGCGCTTGCCGAGGGCAACACGTCCGAGGACGCCCGACTCAGCCGTCTGGAGCTTGAAGCGGCCACGGGCATGGCTGCCCTGCACGACGGCAGAGGCATGTGCTGCATTGCCGTCGACGACAGGCGTCTGGGACGTCGTGAGCGATGTCATCTCCTGCTCGCGTCCTGTCGCCTCGTCGCCGCACTTGAGAAGAAGGCCGACAGCGATGAAGCTGGAGAGGAGGGAAGAGCCGCCCTGGCTCATGAACGGCAGCGTCACGCCCGTCATGGGCAGGAACTTCGTGACGCCTGCGACGATCAGGAATGCCTGGAACGAGATGGCTGTCGTAAGGCCGACTGCCATGAATCCTGCGACATCGGACTTTGCACGTGCTGCCGTGGCATAGCCGCGGACTGCAAGGAGCATGAAGGCGATGAGGATGGCGGAAGCACCAAGCAGGCCCATCTCCTCGCCGATGGCAGAGAAGATGAAGTCGGACTCGACGATAGGCACGTAGTCGGCAAGACCGCGGCCGATTCCGGTGCCCACCAGGCCGCCGTCAGCAAGCGAGTAGAGCGACTGCACGATCTGGTAGCCCGTGCCCTGCGCATCCGACCAGGGGTCGAGCCAGATGGCGACACGGACCTGGACATGGTCGAAGAAGTGGTAGCAGAAGACCGCGCCGATTGCGAGCAGCACGAACGAGATGAGGACGAAGGAGAGGCGTCCTGTCGCCACATAGAGCATGACGACAAAGATCACGAAGAAGAGAAGGGCGCTGCCGAGGTCGCGCTCGAAGATGACGACAAGAAGGCTGAGTCCCCACATCGCAAAGACCGGGGCAAGCATCCTTGGCTGGGGGAGGGCCAGAGGTCCGAGCTTGCGCGTGGAGGCGGAGAGAAGCTCCCTGTTCTCTGCCAGGTAGCAGGCAAGGAAGATGACAAGCAGGACCTTTGTGATCTCGCCCGGCTGGAACGAGAAGCCACCGAATTCAATCCAGAGCTTGGATCCATAGTGCTCCGTGCCGATGACCATGGGCAGGAGCAGCAGGACGACGCCTGCGATGCCGAAGGTGAACTTGTATTGGGCCAGATCGTCGATGCTCTTCACGAAGAAGAGGACCAAGATCATGGCGATGACGGAGAGGAAGAGCCAGACGACCTGTCCTGTCGCTGCATCAGGCGCCAAGCGCTGCACGAACGTTATGCCTATGCCCGAAAGCAGGAAGACCATCGGCAGGATCACCGGGTCTGCGCCTGGAGCGAGCTTCCTCACAGCGATATGAGCGACGGCAAAGGCAGCGAAGAGGCCGATGGGGATGGAGAGCGAGCTTGCCGTGAGCTCGGTTCCCGTGTTCATGACATACATCGCATAGATGAGGGTGACCGGTATCGCAGCTGCGATGAGAAGAAGCAGCTCGGTCGTGCGGCGGCTGCCGCCCTGTTTGCTCCTCTGGTATGCCATGGCTACTCACCCTGCCCTTCCTGTGTGCTGCTCTGTGCCGTGTCTGTCGTGGATGTGTCCTGGGATGCGTTCGTGTCAGCAGACGTGCTCTCCTGCGTTGTGTCGGTCGTCGAGGACTTCACGTCGGAGGCGACGGCTGCAGCGCTTGTCTTCTCTGCGTCGATCTGCTCGTGGTAGGAATTAACGGCAGAGAGGGCCTGCTCCTCGGACTCCATGCGAATGCCGCCCTGGGCAAGCTGGGACTGGACAGCCTGGGGGAGGTCATCGACCTCGACCGAGGTCGTCTCGACGAGATGCGACAGCGGCACGTTCAGTATCTGGGCATCGATGCCCTGGTAGATGCCGACAGTCCCGCCGTTGTTGCCGAGATACCACGAAGAGTCGACGATGTTCACGCCGATGAAGGCGCCAAGGCCGAAGAGGATGGCAAGCACGATGACCCAGACGAGCGCCTGGCGCTTCCTGATCTTGGCATGGCGTGCCGCTGTCCCGTCATCCTCCACGTCGACAACGATGACCGTGACGTTGTCGTGGCCACCGCCTTCGAGGGCTGCAGAGACAAGGGTGTCGGCTGCTGCCTGCGGCGTTGCGCAGGAGATGGCAACAGATTCGATCTTGGCATCGGGCACCATGGATGAGAGGCCATCGGAGCAGATGATGATGCGGTCTCCCGCATGGACATCGAGCGTGAAGTGGTCTGCATACATGTCCGGGTCCGAGCCGAGGGCACGTGTGATGATGGAGCGGGAAGGATGGACCCTTGCCTCGTCTGCCGTGATCTCTCCGGCATCGACAAGCTCCTCTACATAGCTGTGGTCGTGCGTGATGCGCACAAGGACGCCGCCGCTCAGGAGATAGACACGGGAGTCGCCGACATGCGCCACGGCCATGCGGCTGCCGTCGATCACGACAGCGGAAGCCGTGCAGCCCATGCCGTCCCTGCCCTGTCCCGACTGGGCAGCAGAGATGATGGCAGAGTTTGCCTCCTCGATGGCAGCGCCGAGGCGTGCATCGTCTGCGGTATCGGGGGCAAGCTGCGAGATCGTGCGGACTGCTATGGCCGAGGCGACCTCGCCTGCGGCATGGCCGCCGACGCCGTCGCAGACGGCAAAGACCGGGTCCTGCACGAGGAAGGAATCCTCGTTGTGGCCGCGGACAAGGCCCACATCGGAGCGGGAGCCCCAGGAGAGATGAGCGCTGTGGCCTGTGACCACATCGGCATCCATCCTGTCCTTGACAGGCAAAGACTCATGTCCTGGTGCAGGTGCTGGCTCGGGTCTGCGCTCCTCGCCGGTTTCTGCCTGCTGCTTTTTCGAGAAAGGAAGCCTCATCGACGTCCGACCTTGAGAATTGTATCGCCGATCTGCACCTCATCCCCGTCGCGCAGGGTGACCGGCTGGTCTATGAGCTTGCCATTGACGAGGGTGCCGTTCGTCGAGCCAAGGTCCTCGAGCACGAGTGCCGGTCCCTGGAGGGAGAAGCGGGCATGCGTGGAGGAGACGAAGGGCTCGTCGATCACAATATCGGAGGAAGGGGAGCGGCCGACGACGACCGGTCCCAGGATATCGACGGAAAGGCCGCGCAGGCTCTTGGCGCCCTTCTCCACGTCGACGCTCCAGATGGCTGCGTCGGTGCGCTGGCCGCGCACGAGGCCGATGCCCGAGCGCATGGCTGCGAACAGGAACAGGTACAGAAGCACCACCAGCAGGATGCGCCCGAAGAACAGGATGAGGTCGATCATCTAGCCCTCCCTGAACGTGAGATTCACAAGGCCGATGGTTATGACATCGCCGGTATGGAGCGCGCACGTCTGGATATCCATATCGTTCACGAGCGTGCCGTTTGTCGAGTTGAGATCGGTGATGTGCCACTGCCTTCCGTCATACGTGAGGCGGGCGTGGTGGCGAGAGACATTCGGGTCCCTGAGGACGATGCCGCCGGAGTTGCGCTCGCGGCCGATCGGGCACTCAGGTGCATAGGCGGTATAGGTCCTGCCGCTCTGGGTGTCGATGAGGGTACAGCTCGGCTGCGTCGGTGCAGGCGGCTGCACCGTGACAGGAGCTGCGGCGCGGGCATTCACGAGCGGCGTTGCGGCGACCTGCGGACGGAGCATCGTCTTCGGCTCATCCACAGCAGGGGCTGCGGCTGCAGCGCTTGCCGCTGCAGCAGATGCTGCCCTGCGCGGTGCGGGAGCAGCGACGTGTGCAGCAGATGCGGGCATCTGGGGCGGAATGCGCCTTGCCTCGGGGAACGGCTCCTGCATGATGGGGACAGGAGCAGCAGAGGCGGAAAGGTCGAGATCGGAGGAGACGGGCATCACGTCGAGGCCCTGCATCGAGGAATCGTCAGGGGAGATGGCAGATGCCGGCGTTGCAAGCGGTGTTGCCATGCGTGGCCTGCTCTTCACGGCCTTCCTGCGGTCTGCCTGGGAAGCGCCCTGGGCAACCGATGCCTGAGGCGCCTCTGCGATGGGGGCAGGATGGGCGCCGCCGACACGTGCGATGCCGCCGATGAAGGCAGACTCCTCCTCGCGCAGGCGCATGAGCGTGCGGGCATCGACGTTCTCGGCGAAGACGGAGAACTTGCCGCTCTTGAGGGAGGGGTCGACCATGAAGCGGACAAGGGGCTTGCCGACGAAGACATAGCCCTTCTTGTTTGCCTGGCCCTCGATGAACTGGGAGATCTCCTCGGTCAGGTTCGCATAGAGCGGACGCATGACCGCATCATCATCGGAGGATACGAGGATCGTATAGAGGGCAGGAGCGGTGTTCGCGCCATTGATGAGGAACGTCTCGTCTTCCATCTCGCGGGCTGCATGCTTCGCGAGCTTCTTGAAGGAGAAGGGGGCCGTATAGCCCTGAGGAGTGGCATCGAAAATCGCGCTCACACGCTCTTCAAAGATGTTTAGGAAGTTCATGGCTTGCTACCCTTCTGGCCCATATGCTTCAGGCCCCATGAGGACCGAAATTATGCACATAACAACACTCAAGAATATCGCAATGAGGATGGCAGTCATATCCGGAGCAGCCCATATGCCGCTATTCTCCACCCGCACAGAGAGAGCCTGAAAGAAAACGAGAAGCCCAGCACAGAGGCACTGCCCGAAGATCTCAAGGCCCCGCCTTCCGCTCTTTGCACAAAGGCTCGCGGCTGAAGCGGCTGCGCCCCAGCTGAAGACAAGGATCCAGGACGAGGGGAGCGCCAGCCAGGCGCCAGCACGGGAAAGCAGCGCCTCCGGCGCAAAGCCTGTGGCGATGGCGGCAAGAAGGAAGCGCTCGAAGAGGCCTGCAAGCGCTGCCGTTATGGCTGCTGCACCAGGCGACAGCGCAAAGCCTGCAAGGGCCGAAGAGCCGAAGCCGATTCCCAAGGCGGGAGCCAGAAGGAGCGAGGCGCCTGCGAGCTTCTGCTTCCTGCCTGCTGCCCACCACCACGCAAAGCCGATAGCAGCAGTGCCAAGCGCCGCCAGCATGGGAAGCCCGCCTGTGCCAGCCTCTGCAAGCGCCAGGACGAAGGCGCCAAGCACAGCGAGGCTCCCTAAAGGCGGCCATACGGCTCCAGCTCCTGCCCCGGCTAGCGCCAGCAGCACGAGCGTGCCGGTATCTGCGGGCACGACCCAGGGGAGGATGCGCCAGAGGACCGCCCCTGCGAGGAGGGCTGTCACTGTGCGCACAAGCGCCCCTTCGAGCCAGGGGAAGCGCTCGCGTGCGGGCGTCTTCTCGACGTAGCGCTCGGTCCAGGTCTCTTCGTCTTCGGTGCCGTCCTCTGCCTGCTGGACCAGGGCGGCAAGCGACTCCTGCCCTTCCTTCGGGCTGCCGAGGAGCGGCACGAGCCTCTTCGAGAGGAGCTCTGCCGAGGCAAGGCGGTTTGTGGGGTCGGGCTCGAGCGTGCGTTCAAGCACAAGCTCTATGTTCTGGTCGAGCTCGAGATGGTTCTCGGTGAGCGACGGGGCAGCTCCGCGGAAGATCTTCTTGAGCGACTCTTCGGGGGTGGCTGCCTGAAACGGGTTCTCGCCGCAGAGCGCAAGCCAGATGACGACACCGAGAGAGAAGATATCGGTCCTCTCGTCCACGAGCATGCCCTGGATCTGTTCGGGCGGCATGAAGCCGACGGTGCCGCCACGGGCGCCTCCCCAGCCTGCAGCAGAGGCAAGTGTGGACATGCCGAAGTCTGCAAGCTTCACTTGGCCTCTTCTGTCGATCATGATGTTCGAAGGCTTGATATCGAGGTGCAGGACCCCGTTCTCGTGGGCAAACTCGAGAGCCGAGGCAACGGACTGGAGGAGATGCGCGCACTCCTCGTAGGTGAGGGTCCCTCCCTCGACACGCTTCAGGAGCTGTGCGAGATTGAGGCCGTCGACGTATTCCATGACAAGATAGGCGTAGTGGTCGTCGCTTTCGAAGTCATAGACGGTCACGATGTTCGGATGTGCAAGCAGGCTCGAAGTGCGTGCCTCGGCAAGCGCTTCCTTCATCGTCGTCTCGGCGCTTGCCTCGTCGACTCCCATGCGCAAGGGGATGACCTTGATGGCAACGCGGCGCTGCAGGCGCGTATCCCAGCAGACAAGCACGCGGCCGAAGCCGCCCGTGCCGCACTGCTCGACAATGCGGTAGCGGCCCAGAAGCAGCGCTGGCTCAGGCTTTGGCTGGGCGTATGCAGAAGTCCCCTCAGGGGGCTCGGGTGTCTGATCTGTCAGCGGCACGGCTCTACCTTTTCGTTTCGAGTGCATTGATACCGTGTGGAGGCGAATATAGAGCGGAAGCCCCGGCGCGGAAAGGGGTGCAGACGCTCCCCTCCATAAAAAACAGATGAACTTCCGTCTTGCATCGTCTGCCTGCTTGGATGTATTATTGCACAGCACGCGGGCGTGGCGGAATTGGCAGACGCGTACGGTTCAGGTCCGTATGAGGGTTCCCTCATGAAGGTTCAAGTCCTTTCGCCCGCACCATCGAATCGAAAGAGCGTCCCTGTGGCAGAAGCTGCAGGGATGCTTTCTTCTTGTCTTGGCGAGGATTTCGCCGGTACAGATCCGGGACGAACGGTCCTGAAGAAAGAAAAAGGGCTGCAGAGCAGCCCTTGCATCACCGTCCATGCAGAAGACAGAAATCCTACTTGTCCTTGTCCTCTTCATCGTCGTCGAACAGATCCCAGTCATCGTCCGACTTCTTGTGGTTGTAGTACTGCTTCCTCGTCTTGCGCTCGAGGATGAATGCGATGAGAAGGAACAGGAGTATTCCGCCTACGACGAGGCACAGCACGCCCGTGCGTGTCGTGAAGAGCCACATGAAGAAATCCACTATCATTGTTGCGCCTTTCTTAGCAGGATGCGCGGCAGTCTCACTCAAGTATATACTTGAGGCCATTGTTGGTCATGCCGAGCTCGGATGGGCCCAGATGAATCCAGGGCCGGCCGAGATAAGGAGAGCAGTCGATGCTTGACATCAAGTTCGTCAGAGAGAATCCAGATGTGGTGGACAAGTCCTGCGCGTCGCGCCAGAACGCCCACTGGGACCGTGAGCGCTTCTTCGAGCTCGATGAGGAGCGCCGTTCCGTCATTGCCGAAGTCGAGAAGCTGCAGGCAGGCCGCAATGCCGTCTCGAAGAAGATCGGCGAGCTCATGCGCGAGGGCAAGCGCGACGAGGCTGAGGCTGCAAAGGCTGAGGTCGCTGCCAACAAGCAGCGCATCGCTGACCTCAACGACCGCAGGACCCAGGTCGAGAAGGATCTCTTCGACCTCGTTGCTGCCATCCCGAACATCCCGCACGAGTCCGTGCCGTACGGTGTCGACGACTCCGACAACCCTGAGGTGCGCCGCTGGGGCGAGCCGACGAAGTTCGACTTCGAGCCGAAGGCCCACTGGGATCTTGGCCCGTCCACGGGCATGATCGACTTCGACCGTGGCATCAAGCTCGCAGGCACGCGCTTCTACCTTCTTGGTGGCGCCGGTGCCCTCATGGAGCGCGCCCTCATCAACTTCTTCATCGATACCCACGTGAAGGCCGGCTTCAAGGAGTGGTGGCCGCCTGTCATCACGAACTATGATTCGCTCTTCGGCACGGGCCAGCTCCCGAAGTTCGACGAGGACCTCTACCACGTGAGCGGCGGCATGTACCTGATTCCGACCGCTGAGGTCATGCTCACGAACATCCACCGCGACGAGGTGCTCGACGGTGCCGACCTGCCGCTGTGGTATACGGCCTTTACGCCGTGCTTCCGCGAGGAGGCAGGCTCTGCCGGCCGCGATACGCGTGGCATCATCCGTGTCCACGAGTTCGACAAGGTTGAGATGGTGAAGTTCGCAAAGCCTGAGGACTCCATGAACCAGCTCGAGAGCATGGTTGCAGAGGCAGAGAGGTGCCTGCAGCTCCTCGGCCTTCCGTACCATGTGGTCACGCTCTGCACGGGCGACATCGGCTTCTCTGCCACGAAGTGCTACGACCTCGAGGTGTGGCTGCCGAGCTACAACAACTACAAGGAGATCTCCTCCTGCTCGAACTGCTGGGACTTCCAGGCACGCCGCGCCAACATCAAGTACCGCGACCCGTCCGAGTTCAAGGGCACGCGCCTTGTCCATACGCTCAATGGCTCTGGCCTCGCTGTGGGCCGCACGATGGCAGCCATCATGGAGAACTACCAGAACGCCGACGGCTCCATCACGGTGCCTGAGGTGCTCCGCCCCTACATGCGCGACATGGAGGTCATCAAGCCTCTCGCATAAGGGCGCATCAGATACATATGAGCTGGGAGAGAGGGAGCCTCAGGGCTCCCTCTCTTTTCGGAAAATCTTAGAACATCTGTTCTATTCATCCTCCTGTTAGGCGTATCATGAGATCTGGAAGGAAAAACGCGTGGAGGAGGTTTCGATGACAGACGAGATGAAGGCACAGACCCTGTTCGTACGGGAGACAGATGGCGAGCATCGCGAGGTGGGCCTCTGGAGAGATGCAGATGGACTCTGGATCCAGGAGAGGACGGCAGGGCCGCTCACGCGCTCCGTCTTCGGCGAGCCCTACCATGTGCAGCAGATGCTCATAAAGCCCCTCTTCATCGAGGCAGCAGCAGATGCCTTCGGCACGGATGGGGAAGGGCTGCCTTCTGCCGTGGAACGCTTCTTCGAGATTGCGCCCTACCGTGTGCTTGCGGACCTCATGGACTATCTCGACAGGAATGATATCGCCTACGACTTCAGGGCATTCGGGCCAGCATGCGCTGTCTTCAGGACCTCGGACGGGGAAGACGCCTATAGGCGTGCGTAGATATGAAAAGAGCCCCTCAAGAGGGGCTCTGAACATTCGCTGGTGCGGCGTATAGGATTCGAACCTATGACAGACTGATTCGTAGTCAGTTCCTCTATCCAGCTGAGGTAACGCCGCGAAGCAAGTAGATATAATGCCCCGGAAGCCCTCCTGAGTCAAGGGCGATGAGGAAAAAAGTTCTGCTGCACCCGCTGAAGGCAAAGCCTCTGCAGGTGCAGCAGCTGCATCATGCCTGTTGAAGGGCATATTTCTGGGATTTCATGAGGCTGCTGCATGTACGGATTCTGGCAGATCCGATATGTGCACATTCTGTGACAGGGGTTTGCTGCCTGCCTGATGGTCTCCTGTTGGCCCTGGATATAGGCATCTGCTGCCGTCCTGGGCTCCAAAGCGATATAAGGCTCCAAGCATCTGCGGGCTTCGTGACATCAGGGCAACGCATCTCATGATAGATTGTTCGTACCGTGTCTCAAAAAACGACGATCAGACAGGAGCCGCGCATGTATGCAGCAGAGGTGACCGCCGCTTCCAAGGCGGCAGCAGGAAAGAGAGCGATGCTCTCGAAGAATCCGATTGGCTATTTCGTCCTCTCGATGCTGGCAGGTGCCTACATCGGATTCGGCAATATCCTCATCAACGTGATCGGCGGACAGCTTGCCGGTTCTCCTGCCACCAAGACCGTCATGGGCGTCTCCTTTGGCATCGCCCTCTCCCTGGTCGTTATCGCCGGCTCCGAGCTCTTCACCGGCAACACCATGGTCATGAGCCTCGGCATCATGAAGAAGACGGTCACGCTGGCAGATGCCGCGAAGGTCTGGATCGTCTGCTGGCTTGGAAACCTCGCGGGAGCGGCGGTCCTGGCGCTTCTCTTCCACTTCTCGGGGCTCAACGGCGAGGCGACCTCCACCTTCCTCTCGACGGCTGCTGCCGGCAAGATGAGTGCCGCCTTCGTCCCGCTCTTCATACGTGGCATCCTCTGCAATATCCTCGTCTGCCTGGCAGTGTGGTGCTCCTTCAGGACCACGAACGATGCCGCGAAGCTCATCATGGTCTTCTGGTGCCTCTTTGCCTTCATCACCTGCGGCTTCGAGCACTCTGTTGCCAACATGACGCAGCTCACGGTGGCGCTCCTCGATCCTGCCGGCCAGGCGGTGTCTCTTGTTGGCTACTTCTACAACCTGATCACCGTGACCTTGGGCAACATGGTCGGCGGCATCTGCTTCGTGGCGGTGCCCTACTTCCTGGGCCAGAAGAT
>NZ_JBEVTM010000013.1:0-66543 GCF_040884255.1 Olsenella sp. AGMB03486 | reverse complement strand
CTCTATATGCGCAGCCCGGCAGAGGGGCCCCTGCATCATGCGGGGGCCCTTCCTGCATCTGCCGGCACTCCTGTGCTGGTAACAGCCATGCAACTCTACACGGCTATGCTGTGTTCCGGCAAACTTCAAGAAGGAGAAGCATATGTCTGTCGAAGCAGTCAGGAACTATCTCAAGCCGTATGGCATAGCGGACCACATCATCGAGTTCGATGCATCGTCAGCTACCGTAGAAGAGGCAGCCGAAGATCTGGGATGCAAGCCGGCTCTGATTGCAAAGACCATGGCATGCATGGTGGGAGAGAAGGCGGTGCTTGTCGTCTGTGCGGGCGATGCAAAGCTCTGGAGCTCTGCCTTCAAGAAGGAGTTCGGCACGAAGCCGAAGTTCGTTCCTGCCGATGAGCTCACAGATATCGTCGGCCACCCTATGGGCGGCGTCTGCCCCTTCGCGGTGAAGGACGGCGTCGAGACCTATCTCGACTGCTCGCTCAAGCGCTTTGATACGATTTTCCCTGCTGCTGGCAGTGCGAACTCTGCGGTGGAGATCACGCTTTCTGAGCTTGAGGAGTGTTCGCAGGCTGAAGGCTGGGTCGATGTGTGCAAGGGCTGGCGCGACGAAGCTGCTGAATAGAAGACAAGCATGAATGGGGGGACGCAGATGCGCCCCCCCATTTCATATGCACAGGAGATGCATCTATCAGGGAAGCTGCCTTCCTGCTGCCATGTAGAGCTCATACCATTCCCTGCGTGTGAGCTCGATATCGGCACCCTTCGCCAGGTCGGCAAGATGCTGCTCATTTGTCGTGCCGACGATGGCCTGCATCTTGCCGGGATAGCGGAGGTTCCAGGCAATGGCTATGGCGGCAGGCGTCACGCCGTGCTCCTCGGCAATGCGCTTCAGGACCTTATTGAGCTCTGGGAACTTCGGATTGTCCAGGAACGTGCCTTCGAAGTAGCCATACTGGAGGCTCGACCAGGTCTGGATGACCTGGTCGTGGGCGAGGGCGTATTCGAAGATGCCGCCGTCACGCATGGTGGCATCATTGCACTCCATGTTCGCATTGAGGACGGTCTCGAAGGCAGGGGCAAAAGCGATAGAGAGCTGTACCTGGTTGGCGGCAAGCGGGAAGGGGCAGGCAGCCTGCAGGCGCTTCATGGTGGCCGGGTTCTCGTTCGAGACGCCGGAGTCCTTCACGAGCCCTTCCTTGCGAAGCTCTGAGAGGGCTTCTGAGACCTCGTTGGCATCCATCAGGATATCGGGACGATGGAGAAGAAGAGCGTCCACCTGATTGACTCCCAGGCGCTTCAGAGAGGCATGCGTGGCATCCAGGAGATACTGCTTCGAGAAGTCATAGTAGGTAAGGCCGTTGTCCCTATGGATGCCGACCTTCGTCTGCAGGAACAGCTTGTCGCGAAGGCCTGGCTCCTTTGCAAAGACCACTCCCAGAAGGCGCTCTGAGTCGCCTCCTGCATAGATGTCTGCGGTATCGATTGCATTGATTCCAAGTTCGAGGGAGGTGTGGAGGAGATGGGAGAGAGCCTTTGCATCCATCTTGTCCACACGCATGAGGCCAAGCATGACAGAGGAGACCTTCGTTTTGCCTGGTCCGAATTCCGTATAGCGCATAGATTTCCTTTCAAAGCGGAATTGCTTCCATCAAGCATAGTGGAGTTGGGCTCGAGAGAAGAAGATGCACCAGCAAGCGGCGGACATCGCCTTTCAATAAGAGAGGAACCAGAAAGCTTCTGCCATCTGGTTCCTCAGACATTCTTTGTATCTATTGCCTATTCATTGCCTATTCGAAGGCGATATTGCCAAACTCGGAGAGCTTCAGGGTCTTGTTGTTCTCTTCTGCCCAGTTCAGGTTCCACTGGCTTGTGAAGAGCAGGAGCCTGCCGCCTCGCATATCTTCGACGCGGCAGGTGTCGCGCGTGAGGTTCAGGGTCTTGAGGTCGAGCTCGTCAGGCGAGTTCTGGATCCACCGGATGATCGAGTAGGGAAGAGGGGTCCTGCGCACGGCGACATGGTATTCGCTCTGGAGACGCTGCTCCAGGACATCGAACTGGAGGACGCCGACGGCACCGACGATCACGGACTCCATGCCGGAGCCGATTTCGCGGAAGATCTGGATGGCGCCTTCCTGGGCAAGCTCCTCCATGCCCTTCACGAATTGCTTGCGCTTGAGCGTATCGACCTGCGTGATGCGGGCGAAGTGCTCGGGAGCGAATGTCGGGATAGGCGGATACTTGACAGGCGTCTTGCCGGCGCAGACCGTATCTCCGATCGAGAAGATGCCCGGATCGAAGAGGCCGACGATATCGCCTGCATAGGCCTCGTCCACGGTTGCGCGGTCGTCTGCCATCATTGCGGTGCCGGTCGCGAGCTTGATATGGCGGTCGCCCTGCACATGATAGGCATCCATGCCGCGCTCGAACTTGCCGGAGCAGATGCGCACGAAGGCGATGCGGTCGCGGTGCCTCGGGTCCATGTTTGCCTGGATCTTGAAGATGAATCCGCTGAACGGATTCGTGGCAGGATCGATGGTCTCGCCGGAGATCGTGTCCTTGTAGGCAAGAGGGGCAGGGGCAAGGCGCAGAAAGTCCTTGAGGAACGGCTCGACGCCGAAGTTCGTGAGGGCGCTGCCGAAGAAGACCGGCGTGAGCTTGCCGTGGCGCACGGCATCGAGGTCGAACTCGTTGTCGGCTCCGTCGAGGAGCTCGATATCATCGATCAGGTTCTTGTGGTTCTCTTCGCCGATGAGATCGTCGAGCGCCGGGTCGCCGAGCTCCGCCTCGATCTCTCCGACCTTCTTCGTCGCATTGGCGCGGCCGTCGCCCTCGAAGGCAATGACATGGCGGGAATTGCGGTCGAAGACGCCCTTGAAGTTCCTGCCCGATCCGATTGGCCATGTCATCGGATAGGTCCCTATCCCAAGCACGTCCTCGATCTCCTCCATAAGGTCGAAGGGGTCGCGGGTGTCGTGGTCGAGCTTGTTCACGAACGTGAAGATCGGGATATGGCGGAGGGTGCAGACCTTGAAGAGCTTGATCGTCTGCGCCTCGACGCCCTTGGCGCCGTCGATGACCATGACAGCGGCATCGGCAGCCATGAGGGTACGGTAGGTATCCTCGGAGAAGTCCTGGTGGCCCGGGGTATCGAGGATGTTGATGCAGTGGCCCTCATACGTGAACTGGAGGACGGAGGACGTGACGGAGATGCCGCGCTCCTTCTCGATGTCCATCCAGTCGGATACGGCATGCTTCGAGCTCGACTTGCCCTTGACGGAACCGGCAGTCTGGATGGAGCCGGTATAGAGGAGGAGCTTCTCGGTCAGGGTCGTCTTGCCCGCATCCGGGTGGGAAATGATCGCGAAGGTGCGGCGCTTCGAGATCTCGTCAGACACATTGCTCATGCTTTGCCTTTGGGTATGCCGATGCAGAGGCATCGGAACTAGATTCTTGAACCCATACATTCTAAAGGCGCAGGGGGCCTGCAGGGGCAACTGCACAAGAAGAGCAGGTGATTGGGCTAGATGAGGCCTACAAGGAAGAGGCCTAAAAGGGCCGCAGCACAGACGGCAAGCGCTGCCCAATCCTTCTGCTCCATATGGAGCGGGTGCCACTGCGTGCGGCCCGCTCCGCCCTCATAGCAGCGGGCATCGAGGGCGCGTCCCACATTGTGGGCATGGCGGACAGAGCTTGCAAGGAGGGCTATGACAACAGGGCCGATGCCGTGGATGCGCCGGGAGAAGGAGCCCGAGTCCCAGCCGCCGCCACGAGCACGCTGTGCATCGATGATGGCAGAGGCCTCATCAGCAATCGTCGGGATGAAGCGGAGCATGAGGGAAAAGACCATCGCAAGCTCATGCCCCGGAAGGCCAAAGCGGCTCAGGGGCGCAAGCACGCCGTCGAAGGCATCGGTAAGCTCCGTCGGTGTTGTCGTCATGAGCAGAAGCGCTCCTGCAAGGATCGCGACCGTGAAGCGCAGGGGGTAGAGCACGGCGTCCCAGAGGCCGGCCGAGGTGATCTCGATGGGTCCGAGCGTGAAGACAGGCGTGCCTGTACGCACGAAGAACAGGTTGAAGATGCCGAGGAAGACAAGGATGAGGACAAGCGGCTTTATGGACTCGGCAATCTTCTTCGCAGGGATCCTGCTTGCAGCGATGAGGGCGCCTGCAAGCACATAGACATAGAGGAGCTGGAGCGGCGTCTGGATGAAGAAGATGACAAGCATGACCGCAAGGGCGCAGCCTGCCTTCACGCGGGGGTCGAGCCTGTGGAGGAAGGAGGGGTGCGGATAGTACTGGCCAATGCCTATCCTCATTGTCATGCTATTCCCCTCCTTCCGAGAGCATTGAAAGGATGGCCTCAGCAAGGGCATCGATCGTGAGCGGGTTTCCTGCCGAGGAAGCTATGCAGCCGTCTTGGCCGAGGCGCTCTTCGAGTGCGAGCGCGAACGTCAGGGCAGAAGGAAGGCCGAGCCCCCGCTCGTGCAGGAGCTGGGCATTCTGTCCGCAGAAGATATCTTCGGGCGTGCCGGACATGAGGAGCTCAGACTCGTCGAGCACAAAGATATGGTCGGCACGTGCGGCATCGTCCATCGAGTGCGTGATCTCGATGGTCGCAGTACCTTCTGCATGCACGGCATCGAGGATATGTGTGAGCTCATGCCTGCCTGAGGGGTCGAGGCCGGCTGTCGGCTCGTCGAGTACGAGGATCTCAGGTCCCATTGCGATGACACCGGCAAGGGCGCACTTCCTTTTCTGGCCGCCGGAAAGCTCGAACGGGGAGACATCCCTCTTCTCTTCGAGGCCGACGAGGGCAAGGGCATGTTCGACGCGGCGGGAGACTTCCGTATCGGAGAGCCCCAGGTTCTTCGGCCCATAGGCGACATCTTCTGCGACCGTCTGGGCAAAGAGCTGGCGCTCGGGATGCTGCATCACGTAGCCGATCTTTCCATGGAGAAGGCGGCGGCCGCGCCTTTTTGCCGTCGAGATGCCGAGGACGGAGATCTCTCCTTCATCCGGCACGCCGAGGGCACAGATGAGGCGGGCCAGGGTCGACTTGCCCGATCCGGTCTGGCCGACGATCGCACAGGACTCGCCTGCCGAGACAGCAAGGCTCACGTCCTTGAGGGCGGGCACCGTCTGCGCGGAAGAGTCCGTGTAGCGAAAGGTCACATGGGAGACGGAAAGTGCGGGTGCACCATTTGCGGGGATGTCTGCACGCTTCTGTGGCAGGGGACAGATGCCTGCCGAAGATGCCGGGATGCACGCCGCCAGCTCGTCCAGGAGCTCCGTCTCGGACGGGGTCCAGACGATATCGGATCCGCCCGCGCGCAGACGGCGGGAAAGCCTTCCGGCAAAAGGCTCTTCGAGGCCCAGTGCCGCTATCTCATCCTCGTGGGAGAAGACCTCGGCAGGTGTGCCGTCGAGCGCGATTCTGCCGCGGGAAAGGACGATGACGCGGTCTGCTGCGAGGGCCTCCTCCATGAAATGGGTGATATGGATCACAGTCCTGCCGGCATCCCTGAGGGCAGAGATGACCTTCATGATGGAGCGTCGGCCGCGGACATCGAGAAGCGCTCCTGGCTCGTCGAAGACGAAGAGCTCGGGGTCCATAGCAAGGGTGGCGGCAATCGCGACACGCTGCTGCTGTCCTCCGGACATGCGGGTAGGGTCGCGCTTTGCATAGTCTTCGAGCGCGACCTTGTGGAGCGAGCGCTTCACGCGCCGGCCGATCTCATCGGGTGCAAGTCCCAGGTTCTCGGGACCGAAGGCGACATCGTCCTCGACGACCGTCGTCACGATCTGGTCGCCGGGATTCTGGAAGACAAGGCCACACTTCCGCCTGGCTTCGCGGTAGGCTTCGAAATCGGCCGTTCCGTCCTCGAAGACACGCTTGCCCGCAATCTCGACCGTGCCCTCATCGGGCGCAAGAAGGCCGGAGATGACGGCAGCAAGGGTCGACTTGCCTGAACCGTTCGCGCCGAGGATGCAGAGATGCTGACCTAAGGGAACATCGAGCGAGAGATCATCGAGTGCCTGTATGCCATGCTCGAATCTGAGCGTGACGCCGTCGAGGCGAATTTCGGAAGTGCGGCTTTCCTGCATCGCTACTCGCTATCTGCAAGCGCCTTCGTGACGGGCTTGTAGATGAGGCCGCACACGACGCAGTTGATGAGGACCTTTGCAGCATTGAAGGGAAGAAGGGCAGGAACGATGAGCGCTGCCACCTGCTCTGTCGTCATGCCTGCATAGATCGGCGTGACGATCAGGTTGCCGACGATGCAGCAGAGGACAGAGACGACGGCACCTACGACCATTCCTGCGATGGCGCCCTTCATCGTCGTGTGCTTCTGGTAGATGAGGCTGGCGGGCATCACGAGCGAGAAGGTTGCAAGCATTGCCATGACCATGCCCCAGAAGCCGGAGGCCGTCGCGATATGCGGCAGGTAGGAGATGATGGAGACCGTGGCGCCGACGGCAGGGCCGAAGGCGAAGCCTGCGACGAGCGCGACGATGCTGGAAGGATCGTACTGGAGCCAGGGCACACCCGGCAGGAGAGGAATCTCGATGAAGAGCGTGCAGACAGCAGCAAGCGCGCAGAAGAGTGCCGTGACGGCAATCCTCTTCGTGCTCCAGCCTCCCTGGGCTGTCGTCGAATGCGTGTCATGGTGAGAAGTGGCTTTGGCCATAATAGGCCCTCCGTTTCTTCCATCCGGACTGTAACCGTTGGTCCTGGATTCTCACCAGATCAGCCGCTCTTTTCTTCGCGGCGCGCGGACTTGGGAGCACGCATGCTCCGTCACCACCAGTGGGGAATTGCACCCCGCCCTGAAACTGACACTCGAACAGTAGCACTCCAAGGAAGAAAAGGGAAACATATCTTCGCTGAGAGCCATTCCCGTCATGCAATCGTTACAGGAAGGCCCTCCCGGCAGTCTGGCGTGCCAGGAGGGCCTGATGTGCAGATCTCTGCCTGCCCTTATGCATGCTCCTCGATGACGCGCTCCTCGTGCGTCTCACGGGAGGGACGGATGCCATCGAATCCCCAGATAGCCACAGCGACCCAGACGGCAGCGCCCGCCGCAGCCTCGAGGCCATACATGAGAGGTCCATGGTAGGGGACGAGGAAAGCAAGCAGCAGCCCTGCCCCTGCAGGAGGAAGCCAGCACCTGAGGCCGTTCCAGATGAGGATGAGGCCCACGAAGGCAAGGGCGAGGGCAAGCTCGAGCGGAAGCACTCCTGCCTCGACGGCAGCACGGGCAAGCGAGCCTGTCATGGCAGCGCCCGCAAGGGCGCACCAGCCCTTCCAGGGGCGCAGGCGCAGCGTGAAGTCAGGACGTGTGAGCTCCGTGTAGGCAACGAGCAGGGGCGGCACGGCGAAGAATGGCTGGTTCAGGAAATAGGCAGGGGCAGAGATTGCGGCAAAGACAGCGAGGCGCTTCATCCAGCTCGTGAATGCCTGGTCCTTCGGAAGCCGGAAGGGATGGTAGTCAAGAGGCTCCCTGAGCCCTGCGCGCTCGAGCGCTATCTGGCCCAGGCAGACCAGCGAGACGAGCACGATCACGGCGACAGGATAGACCCACTCCCTCGTGCCGAGAAGCACGGGCAGGATTGCAGCCGAGAGCATCGGCGTCATGTCCGCTGCCACGATGTTCATCATGAGGGCACAGAAGGCATAGCCGAGGACGGCACGCGCCCACATCGGTCCCGGCATGAAGAGGTTCAGGAGCACTCCGAAGACAGCACCCGATCCCATGAGGAGGAGCATGCGGGGACGGTCGATGTTCCAGGCCTGGTGAGGCTGGATCCAGGCGCCGCAGACGATAGCGGTGATCTCCGGGAAGAGGATCTCCGAGCAGGAGGTGATGTCGGAGACGGCTGCCATTGCGACGACGAAGATGCCGCTCAGAAGAATCGGAAGCCATCTCTGCCTCAGTGTCATGCTTGCCATGCTCTATCTTGCCTTCCTGCCGGTAGTCTGCGCAAAGAGACATTCTAGGCCGTATGGGGCGCATCTTGGCGGGTGAAAGCGCAGGAAAAGACAGGCATTGCAGAGACCGTTGCATGAAAGGCAGGATGTGGCGGTAAATACTGGGGCGCATTCCGCCCATGCGGGATGCGCCCCTGCAAACCCGAAGGTTTTTCATCCAGGCACATGCGCCAGCCTGGTGCATATGCCGAATGCGTGCTTCACAGCAAGGCTATCTGCTGCTGGGAGGCGCTCCGTTATACTCGGGAATGATAAACAGTGACGCATCAGGCTTCCGCCGGAGCGGGAGGGAGACCATATGGGACAGAACAGCGATGCACAGGAGCGGGCAGAAGAGCTCAAGTCGGTGGTGGGAAAGGGCAATATCCTCACGGACGAGCCGATGAGCGAGCATACGACCTTCAAGATCGGCGGTCCTGCCGATCTCTTCGTGCTGCCAGGAAACGCCGATGAGGTGAAGAAGACGCTTGAGGTCCTGAAGACGGCTGGCATGCCGTACTTCATTCTGGGCAAAGGCTCCGATCTCCTCGTCGACGATGCGGGGTACCGTGGCGCCATCGTCTCGCTCGAGCGCTTCTGCGAAATTCATGTCGAGGGAACGAAGCTTCGCTGCGGGGCAGGGGCGACCTTGAAGGATGTATGCGCTGCGGCTGAGGCAGCAGGCCTTTCGGGCCTCGAGTTTGCCTGCGGCATCCCGGGTTCTGTCGGCGGTGCTGCCTTCATGAACGCAGGAGCCTATGACGGGGTGACGGCCGATGTGCTCGAGTCGCTTGCGGCGCTCGATGCAGACGGCAATATGCGTACCTACCAGAACGCTGAGCTCGATTTCGGCTACCGCAGGAGCCGCGTCCGCACGGAGGGCCTCATCGTGCTCGAGGTCACCTATGCGCTCAAGCGGGGTGACAAGGCAGAGATCCAGGCGAAGATGGACGATCTCACGCGCAGGCGCGAGGAGAAGCAGCCGCTCGAGTATGGCAGTGCAGGCTCCACGTTCAAGCGCCCTGAGGGCTTCTTTGCCGGCAAGCTCATCACCGATGCCGGGCTCAAGGGCTACCGTGTCGGCGATGCAGCCGTCTCCACGAAGCATGCCGGCTTTGTCGTGAACCTGGGCCATGCGACAGCGAAAGATGTCCATGCGGTCATCGGGCATGTGCAGGATGAGGTGCTGAAGCAGTTTGGCGTCTTCCTCGAGCCTGAGGTGCGCTTCCTCTAGAGCAGGCAGTACAAAGACAAGAAAAGAGCGGGCAGAAGCTGTCTTCTGTCCGCTCTTCTGCTGGAGAGGCTCTGCCTCAGAGGGCTTCGAACTTAGCGTTGGGGCTCGGGGTGATGGCCTCGGTATCGCGCTCGCCAGTCCTGATGCGTATTGCATGGTCAATGTCATACCAGAAGACCTTGCCGTCGCCTGGCTCGCCGGTGTGTGCCGCCTTCACGATCGCATTGACGGTCTTCTCTGCCCAGTCCTCGTTCGAGACGACGATCTCGAACTTCGCCTTCGGCAGCATGTTCATAGCGACCTTGTTGCCACGGACCATGTGGGTGTAGCCGAGCTGGGTGCCGCAGCCCATGACCTGGGAGACCGTGATGCCACGAACATCTATGGCACGCAGGGCTTCCTTCACGTCCTCGAGGCGCTCTTCACGCACGATTGCTTCTACCTTGATCATATTGCTGCCTCCTGGCTAATCGTCGAGACCGGTGAAGGACGGATAGGCACGCTCGCCGTGCTGTGTGAGGTCGAGGCCGATGTGCTCCTCGTGCTCTGTGACACGCAGAGATCCGCAGATTGCCTTCGTGAGGGCAATGCAGATGAGCGAGCCCACGATAGCAAGCGCTATCGTCACCAGTATGGCAATGATCTGGGCGCAGATGAGGCCAGTATCGCCGAAGAAGAGGCCATTCCACTGGAGAGCAGGGTTTACGGCCTTGCTTGCAAAGAGGCCTGTTGCAATGCCTCCCCAGATGCCTCCGATGCCATGGCATCCGAAGGCATCGAGTGCATCGTCGTAGCCGAAATGCGCCTTCATGCGGGAGCACGTGAAGTAGCAGATGACAGCACCGATGAAGCCGATGGGAAGCGCTGCAGCAAGAGGCACGAAGCCGCAGCCTGGCGTGATCGCCACAAGGCCGATCACGAGGCCGGTGCAGGCACCGACAAGCGTCGGCTTGCGGTCGAAGAGCACATCCATGAGCATCCAGCCAAGCTCCGCTGCAGCTGCAGAGAGCGCCGTCGTCGCGAAGGCATGGACCGCGAGGCCGTCAGCAGCAAGGGCAGATCCTGCATTGAAGCCGAACCAGCCAAAGAGGAGGATCGTCGCGCCGATCGCGACAAGCGGGATGTTGTGGACGCGGTAGTTCACATCCGAATAGCCGCTCCTCTTGCCGAGCGCGAGGCAGAGCACGAGCGCCGAGATGCCGGAGCTGATATGGACGACATTGCCGCCGGCAAAGTCGACTGAGCCGATTGAGGCAAGAAGGCCGCCCTGGCCCCAGACCATGTGGGCGATGGGGTAGTAGACGACGAAGGACCAGAGCAGGATGAAGACAAAGAGCGCCTTGAAGCGCATGCGCCCTGCAACCGAGCCCGTGATGAGGGCAGGGGTGATGACAGAGAACATCATCTGGAAGAGCGCATAGGCAAGGAATGGAATCGTCGCTGCATAGGGGCCTGCCGCATCGGCAGAGACGCCCTGCATCATGAGGTAGTCGAAGCCGCCGATGATGCCTGCGTGGTCGGACCCGAACGAGAGCGAGAAGCCGACGCAGATCCACAGGACGATCTCGAGGCCGATCGTGAAGAGCGATGCCAGGATGTTGTTCACGACATTCTTCCTGCGCCCCAGCCCGCCATAGAAGAAGGCGAGTCCTGGTGTCATGAAGAGCACCAGCGCGGCCGAGAGCAGCACGAAGGCTGTATCCGCATTGTTCATATGAAAGCTCCTTCCCTGAAGCATGCACACTGAAGACGGTACGGGGCGTCTGTTGCGGGGCCGTGACAGGGCGATTTCAGGAGCGCAGTATTGGTATTACGATATGCGGACCACAAGACCAGAGGACACTATCGAACCAGAGGCAGACAACTGCGAACAGATGCATGATTTCATTCAGGCGCGGCTCAGTGCGGTCTCAGGGACAAGCAAGCTCCATAAAGGCTGTTCAAGGCTTCTTAAGGGAGCGGCTGTTTCTGTGGAGTGTCGATGAGTCCTTCTGTTAGGCGTATAGTGTTGAATGCGCTATCTGTACTCACTTGCAGTTATTGCAAAACGTAGCATGCCCCGTAAGGAGTGAACGTGACACCTATAGATCAGAATACCGACGAGACGAGGCGCACGCCCTCCCTCTCACGCCGCAGCGCATTGAAGATGATGCTGAGCGCTGCTGGCGCCCTTGCCGTGCTTGGCAGCCCGCTTCGCGCTTTCGCAGACGATGTGGCCGATGCAACGGCTGCCGCCAATGATGCAGCGAACCAGCTTGCGGAGACGCAGTCCCAGCTCGATGCTGCCCAGTCTGAATACGATTCGATCTCAGCCCAGCTTACGCAGATTCAGAACGACTATGAGGACCTTGCAAAGCAGCAGGCAAACACCCTCTCCCAGATCGAGGATGTCCAGAAGCAGATCGATGCGACGCAGGAGGACATCGACGAGAAGCAGGCCGATCTCGACCAGAAGCGCCAGGTGCTTGGTGCACGCATGGCATCGTCGTACAAGGCAGGAAACGACAACCTGATCTCGATCGTCCTGAATTCCGATTCGTTCGAGGACCTGTTCCAGAACGTCTACTACCTCGACAAGATCACGGCAGCAGACAATGCGATGATCCAGGAGGTCAAGGCCGCGAAGGATGAGCTCGATGCGCAGAAGGCTGCGCTCGAGGACCAGAAGTCCCAGCTCGATGCCCTGAACCAACAGCAGACCGAGCAGATGAACCAGATGGCCCAGAAGCAGCAGGAGGTTGCCGACCTTCTTGCGAATGCAGACTCTGCCGTCCAGCAGCTCCTTGCCCAGAAGGATGCCGACCTCGTTGCCTACAACAACGCCGAGCAGGCACGCCAGCAGGCAGAGGCGGCAGCAGAAGCCGAGCGCCAGCGCCAGGCAGCAGCTGCAGCAGCTGCCGCAGCAGCGTCGTCAGGCTCGTATTCCGGCTCCTATGCCGCTTCCGGCGCGGGTGCCATCAGCACGGGCGGCGGCAACGGTTCGCTCTCGTCGGTGCTTTCTGCCTGCAGCAGCACGCCGTCACCGGGCTATGGCTACTGCGCTGCCTGGGTCACGAACGTGTTCCAGAATGCAGGTGTCGGCTACTTCGGTGGCAATGCCTGCGACATGTATGCCTCATGGTGCGGCAGCTCGAACAGGGGCGACCTCCAGCCGGGCATGATTATCGCTGTCTCCTCGCACAACCTCGACGCCGCAGGCAGGATCTACGGCCATATCGGCATCTACGTCGGCAACGGCACCGTGATGGACAACATCGGCTATATCAGGAGCACGAGCGTCGATTCCTGGATTTCCACGTTCTCGGGCGTCGTCCCGGCACGCTGGGGCTGGCTCGGCGGTGTCGTGCTGGCATAGGCACAGACATTCAGAAGGGCACTGCCAAGCGGGACCGGATCTTGAATTCGGTCCCGCTTTTTTCAGAGCGAGCATGCCTGATTGACGGACAGAGAAATTAAAAATCAGATCTTGATCTTTTCCGAAAGCTGAGAGATCATCTGACCAGTGCTCCGGACGGAGCGCTGGGTATTCGGGGTCGGATGATCTCAAGCATATATCAGAGCAGGGAGAGACTGGTCTGATCTGTCTGGGCCGAGCAATCGGCTTTTCTTTTCTCTCGGGAAGCCACCTGCCCCCGTATTCCAACATCGGATTATGTTTGGGGGACGCTATGGCAACAGATGCAATCATCATCAGGCTCAAGCAATCGAATGAGCAGGAGGTTGGCGATATAACACGCGTCGTCGGTCTCATGCCGGCACGCCACATGGCTGACATCATCAATGTGCTCGACCTTGAGGCAAATCCTCGCAATTCCCGTCTGGGAAGCGTGACGGACGATATCGAGAGGTCCATAGAGAACGATGAGAATGGTACGGGCCAGAAGCTTTTCCCGCTGAAGTCGAAGGGCGTCTTGATTGCAACTTCCAGATTCACGAAACTGGACAGGGGCCGCTACAAGCTCTCGTTTGGGGATCTGAGCGTCGAGGGAATACTCGACGGAGGACATAATACGCTTGCCATCGGCCGCTACATTCTCGACCAGGCGGAGACGTTTGCAGGAAAACCCAAGCCACGGAAGAGAGATGTGTCTCTCTGGGCAGACTTCAAGAAGGTGTGGAACAGCGAGCGCTCCGATATCGCTACGTATCTTGATGCCATTTCGGATAGCAGAGATGCTCTGAAGAGCGAGGGCATAGGAACGCTCAACTTCGATGTGCCCGTCGAGCTCCTTCTTCCCTTGAAGCCGGAAGATCCGGAGTGCCTGGAGACGTTCCACTCCTCGCTTCTCGAGATCTGCGATGCGCGCAACAACAATGCCCAGCTCACTGCGGGCACGAAAGGCAACAAGGAAGGACTCTTCGACTCGTTCAAGGCGTTGTTCGAAGAAAAGGATCCTGTGTTTGCGAAGAAGATCAGCTGGAAGACGAACGACGGAGGAACCATCGATTCGCGTAGCCTTGTTGCGCTTGCCTGGATACCCCTGTCGCTTACGACGTGGGTTGAAGGCTCCGATAAAATCGTCGAGCTGCCGAAGCCGATGAGCATCTATAGCGGGAAAGGCTCCTGCCTCGAGAGGTATCTCGATCTCATGCGCGATCCGCATATCTCGTCAGCCAATACCAATGGAAACGAGAAAGAGCTGCATGACCTGCAGGTGCTGAGTGCGCTGAAAGTGGCTGTGGATCTTCCAAAGCTCTTCGATCTCATCTACATAAACTTCCCGGACTATTACAACAAAGACGGATCGTACGGCAAGATAACTGCCGTGAAGGGCATGCAACACAAGGACAAAGACAAGAAGAATGCCAAGCCGTATTACACGCCGTATTATGGCATGACATGCAATCAGCCGGTGCCGGACGGCTTCATCTATCCTCTGGTCTATGGACTTCGTGCCTGCATGAAGCGGAACAAGGACGACAGGATCGAATGGACGCTCGACCCCTTCGACTTCATCGAGAGCGACGAATTCAGCAGTGCGGCTGCAGATTACTGCGGCGTCATTCGGCAGAGCGACTACGATCCGCAGAAAGTAGGCAAGGGAAGCTTCAGCTATAGCGCTGCCTTGACCGGTCTCAAGCTTGCTGCCATCGACTATCGTGCTGACTGCGAGCAGTAGGAAGGGCCTGCTGCATCTTGGATGCATCAAAACGAGCGGCCGGACTCCAGGAGGAAACCGGCCGCTCTGCTGCTTTGCGATGGGCTCAGGACTAGTTCTTGAGGGAATTGAGCGGTGCCGGGAAGCGGCCGCCACGGTGGGCAAAGACCTTGCCGGCATACTTGTTGACGGGCATGACAGGAGCGGAGCCGAAGAGGCCGCCGAACTCGAGCATGTCGCCTTCTTCCTTTCCGATGGCAGGGATGAGGCGTACGGCCGTCGTCTTCGTGTTGATGACGCCGATGGCCATCTCGTCTGCGATGATGCCTGCCATGGTCTCGATGGAGGTATCGCCCGGAATGGCAATCATATCGAGGCCGACCGAGCATACGCTTGTCATGGCCTCGAGCTTCTCGATCGAAAGGGCGCCCTTCTCGGCAGCCTCGATCATGCCAGCATCCTCGGAGACCGGGATGAAGGCGCCGGACAGGCCGCCCACCGAGCTTGATGCCATGACCCCGCCCTTCTTGACGCAGTCATTGAGAAGCGCGAGGGCGCAGGTCGTGCCAGGGCCGCCACAGGTGCCGACACCGATAATCTCCAAAATCTTTGCGACGGAGTCGCCGGCTGCCGGCGTCGGTGCCAGCGAGAGGTCGACGATGCCCTTCGCGACGCCGAGCCTACGTGATGCCTCGCGGCTCATGAGCTCGCCGGCACGGGTGATCTTGAAGGCGGTCTGCTTGATCTTCTCTGCGACGGTCATGAGGTCTGCATTGTCGGGGAGCTGCGAAAGCGCTGCTGCCATGACGCCAGGGCCAGAGACGCCGACATTGATCACGGCATCTGCCTCGCCGACGCCGTGCACGGCTCCTGCCATGAACGGGGAGTCTTCGACCATGTTCGCGAAGCAGACGAACTTGGCTGCACCGTAGCAGTCGATATCGGTCGTTGCCTGGGCGCAGGCACGTATCGTCTCTGCGGCACGCAGGACTGCATCCATGTTGATGCCGGCACGGGTCGAGGCAACGTTCAGGGACGAGCAGACACGCTCGGTCGTGGAGAGGGCATCAGGGATGGAGTTGATGAGGCGCTGGTCGGCGCTTCCCATGCCCTTCTGCACGAGGGCAGAGAAGCCGCCCATGAAGTCGATGCCCAGAGTCTCAGCAGCCCTGTCCATCGTGCGTGCGATCGGGGAGAAGTCCTCATCGGCGCATCCTGCCGCGACCATAGCAATCGGCGTGACAGAGACGCGCTTGTTCGCGATGGGGATGCCATATTCGCGCTCAAGGTCTTCGGCCGTCTCGACGAGGTGTTCTGCCTGCGTCACGATCCTGTCGTAGATCTTGTCGCACATGCGGTCCATATCCTCGTCGGCGCATCCGAGAAGCGATATTCCCATCGTAATCGTGCGCAGGTCGAGATTTTGCTCTGATACCATGGCCAGAGTCTCTGCGACCTCATTCGGAGTGATGTCCATGCTGCCCCTTATCGTCTGTGCTGGTATGTCCCAAGTATGGCAGAGAAGGGACGCATGTACGTCCCTTCTCTGCTGTAGATGCATCAATTTTTACTTTCCGGCTGCTGCTGTGCCGTCCTTCTCGGCCTGCTTCTCCTGCATAGCCTTGAGGCCTTCCTTTGCCATGTCCTCGAGCATGCCGGTGTAGATCTTGGCCTTCGTCTGCTGGCCGCGGTTGCCGTACTGAAGCGCTATGAGGGAGAGGAGCTGGGCCTTGCGCTCGCCCTTGGCATCTTTGAGCTCCTCGAGCATATCGTCGAGGTAGACAGAGCTCCTGTTCGCGATGATCTCATACATCTGGCGGCAGGACTTCTCGTAGGCTTCATCCTCGTCGCGTGCCTCGATGAGCTTCAGCATCTTCTTGGCATCCTTGTACTTGCCGGCATCGAGATAGAGCGTGAATGCCTTGTCCTCGGCGGCAGCGCGCTGCTTCTTGTTCAAGCGGGCATTGAGCAGACGGTCGCAGACCTCGAGGGCATGCTCGTCGTCGCCCTTTGCGATATAGGCATTCATGCGCACGAAGTCGCGGTTGAAGGGATGCAGGTACATCTTCGCAATGAACGAATCCATGTACTTCAGGAGCTCGTCGTAGGAGCCCTGAGCGAAGTAGCGCGTGATGCGGTCGGAAGCGACGCGGCGCATGATGAAGTCGATGAGGATGAGGACGATAACCAGGATGAGGGTTATCTGCATGGGCGTGCTCATGATCAAATCCTTTCTGGGCTTGAGGCCCAGTGTCTGCGTACCTGTTGCGTCCTTGGGGGAGGGGCGCATGTAGCTATCAGTATACGGATTGGGAGCGCTCGGGCGCCATAAGGATGGCAAAAGGCGCAGGTCCCTGGAGGAACCTGCGCCTTGGAAGTGCTTATGGCTGCCTTCTGCTGTTATGCGAAGTAGGCGACGCCGCCCTCGAGCAGCGGCTGGAAGCGGTTGCCCGGGATGTTCTGGTAGCAGCCCTTGCTCACGCGCTCTGAGTGGCCCATCTTGCCGAGGACGCGGCCATCGGGGCTCGTGATGCCCTCGACTGCCATGAGGGAGCCATTCGGGTTGAAGGCAAGGTCCATCGAAGGCGTGCCTTCGTCGTCCACATACTGCGTGGCGACCTGGCCCTTTGCGATGAGGTTCTTGAGGACTTCGTCAGAGGCGACGAAGCGACCCTCGCCGTGGCTGATCGCGATGCGGTGCAGGTCTCCGACCTCGCACTTGGAGAGCCAGGGGGAGAGGTTCGAGGCAACGCTCGTCGTGACGATGCGGGACTGGTGGCGTCCGATCGTGTTGAACGTCAGGGTCGGGCTTGCAGCGGTCGTGTCGACGATATCGCCGTAGGGAACGAGACCGAGCTTGATGAGGGCCTGGAAGCCGTTGCAGATGCCGAGCATGAGGCCATCGCGCTTCTGCAGGAGGTCGCGCACCGCCTCCGTGATCTGCGGGTTCCTGAAGAAGGCGTTGATGAACTTTGCGGAGCCATCAGGCTCGTCGCCGCCGGAGAAGCCGCCCGGCAGCATCACGATCTGGGACTCGTTGATCGCCTTTGCCATGGCCTCGACAGACTCTGCAACCGCCTCGGGCGAGAGGTTGTTGAGGACCAGGGAGCGCGGAGCGGCACCTGCACGCCTCCAGGCACGCTCGGAGTCATACTCGCAGTTCGTGCCTGGGAAGACCGGGATGATGACGCGGGGCTTGCCGAAATCGACACCGCCTGCAGGGGCTGCGAAGTGCACGGGCTCGTAGTCGTGCTCCTCTGCCTTCCAGGCAAGCTTCTCGAGAGCTGGCCCTTCAGCGACGCCGCGGTACGGATAGACATCCTCGATGCCGTGCTCCCAGGCCTCCTGGAGCGTGGCGCCGGCCAGGGTCTCGCCGCAGGCACGGATATGGTAGTCAGCGGCCGTCTCGCCCAAGGGAGCGACAGAGACATTCTCGGGTGCCTTTGGCACGATGCAGCCGTCTGCAAGCTCGACGATATAGGAGCCATAGGCAGGCGTGAAGAGGCTCTCGACCGTATAGGTATCAGCAACATCGACGCCGATCTGGTTGCCCAGGCACATCTTGAAGAGGGCTTCGGCCACGCAGCCATAGCCCGGCGTCGAGACAGCGACGGCGCCCTTGTCGGCAATGAGCTTCTCCACGAAGGAGGAGGCAGCAAGGAAGGAGTCTGCCTCGGGCACAAGGCCATCCTCGTGGTAGGCAGGGACGACAGCGATGACGCGAGAGCCTGCGTGCTTGAACTCGGGAGAGACGATTGTGTCGATCGTGCCCAAGCCTGTCGCGAAGGAGACAAGGGTAGGCGGCACGTCGAGGTCCTCGAAGGAGCCAGACATCGAGTCCTTGCCGCCGATCGAGGCAAGGCCCAGATCCATCTGCGCCATGAGCGAGCCGAGAAGGGCTGCTGTCGGCTTGCCCCAGCGCTCAGGCACGTCGCGGAGCTTCTCGAAGTATTCCTGGAACGTCAGGTAGAGGTCCTTGTGGGCAAAGCCCGTGGCCACCATCTTTGCGACAGACTCGACGACGGAGAGGTAGGCGCCGCGGAACTGGTCTGCGCTCATGAGGTAGGGGTTGAAGCCCCATGCCATGCCCGAGCAGGTCGTCGTCTCGCCCATGACGGGGAGCTTTGCGACCATGGCCTCGGCAGGCGTGAGCTGGGTCTTGCCGCCGAATGGCATGAGCACGGTCGAGGCGCCGATCGTGGAGTCGAAGCGCTCGGAAAGGCCCTTGTTCGAAGCAACATTGAGGTCGCGGACAAGGGAGTCCATCTTCTGGCCGAAGGTCGTGCCATCCCAATCGTGGGAATAGGGCTTCTGGGCCTCCACATGCACCTTCTGGTGCTTCGGGGCGCCGTTCGAGCTCAGGAACTCGCGGGAGACGTCGACGATGGTCTCGCCGTCCCAGACCATGCGCAGGCGCTTCTCTTCGGTCACGCGGGCAACGACCGTGGCCTCGAGGTTCTCCTCGTGGGCGATCTTCAGGAACTCGTCGACATCCTCAGGCGCCAGGGCAACAGCCATGCGCTCCTGGGACTCGGAGATGGCAAGCTCGGTGCCGTCCAAGCCCTCATACTTCTTCGGGACGCGGTTGAGGTCGATGAAGAGCCCATCTGCAAGCTCGCCGATAGCGACAGAGACGCCGCCTGCGCCGAAGTCGTTGCAGCGCTTGATGAGGCGGCAGGCGTCCTTTCTACGGAAGAGGCGCTGGAGCTTGCGCTCGACAGGAGCATTGCCCTTCTGGACCTCGGCACCATCCTGGGCCAGGGACTCCACATTGTGAGCCTTGGAGGAGCCGGTGGCACCGCCGATGCCGTCTCGTCCCGTGCGGCCGCCGAGGAGGACGATCTTGTCTCCCGGAGCCGGGCACTCGCGGCGGACATGGTCAGCGGGCGTGGCACCGACGACAGCGCCGATCTCCATGCGCTTTGCCACATAGCCTGGATGATAGAGCTCGGAGACCTGGCCGGTTGCAAGGCCGATCTGGTTGCCGTAGGAGGAATAGCCTGCTGCAGCCGTGCGGCAGATCTTGCGCTGCGGAAGCTTGCCCTCGAGCGTCTCGGATACCGGCTGCGTCGGGTCGCCTGCGCCGGTCACGCGCATGGCCTGATAGACATAGGAACGGCCAGAGAGCGGGTCTCTGATGGCGCCGCCGATGCAGGTGGCAGCTCCGCCGAACGGCTCGATCTCGGTCGGGTGGTTGTGTGTCTCGTTCTTGAAGAGGAAGAGCCAGTCCTCGGGCTTGCCGTCCACATCGACCGTGCACTTGACGGTGCAGGCATTGATCTCTTCGGACTCATCGAGGGTCGTAAGTATTCCTTTGTGCTTCAGATACTTGGCACCGATCGTGCCCATGTCCATGAGGCAGAGCGGCTTCTTGTCGCGGCCAAGCTCGTGGCGGGCGTCAAGGTAGCGCTGGAAGGCCTGCTTCACGACCTCGTCGTCGATCTCCATATCGTCGAGGTTCGTGCCGAATGTCGTGTGGCGGCAGTGGTCGGACCAGTAGGTGTCGATCATCTTGATCTCGGTGATGGTCGGCACGCGGCCTTCGCTTGCAAAGTAGCGCTGGCAGAACTTGATGTCGGCGAGGTCCATGGCAAGGCCACGCTCGTCGATGAAGGCCTGAAGACCCTTCTCGTCGAGGTCGAGGAAGCCTTCGAGCTTCTCCACCATCTTCGGCTTCGGATACTCGGTCTTGAGCGTCGCCTTCTTCTCGAGCGATGCCTCGCGGGCCTCGACCGGGTTGATCACATAGCTCTTGATCTGGGCGATATCGTCATCCGAGAGCTTGCCTTCAAGCACATAGACCTTGGCAGAGCGGACAAGGGGGCGCTCGCCCTTCGAGATGAGCTGCACGCACTCGCTTGCAGAGTCTGCACGCTGGTCGAACTGGCCGGGGAGCGACTCGACGGCGAAGACATAGGAGCCTTCTGCGACTGGAGGCATCTCCTCGAGGCTGGTGTCGTCCACCTGCGGCTCGCTGAAGACGGTCGGGATGCACTCGTGGAAGAGTGCGTCCGTGATGCCTTCGACGTCGTAGCGGTTGATGATGCGGAGCTTTTCGAGGCCGGCAATGCCGAGCATGTGCCTCAGCTCATGGGAAAGGTCTTTTGCCTCTCCGTTGTAGCCGTCCTTCTTCTCCACGTAGATGCGCTGGACCATGGTCCTACCTTCCCGGGGGTGTGGTGGCACGTACAGCTCAATTCTACGTCTCGGCCAGGGGAGGAGAGCCCACCTGTTTGCCTGCTGATAACACTCCCTGCAAATACCGCATACGGAAGGGATGGGTGTCCAGAGCAGGGGTGGGTCCCGTGCAGGCAGCCGGCGTTCTGTTTCCACCCGCTTTCCGGAAGCAGGGAAAGGGCCTCAAGAGGGACCGTCTGCAGGCAGCTGCTGTGAATTGAACCTACTTCCTGGAAAGTTCAACGATTGGTGCATACAAGCTGTGCTATGCTGCCACTTGCATTGAACATACGGCAGCAGATGAATTGAACTTCTCATAAAATTGAACTTGTTGCGCATGCAGGGAAGGAGCGCGCATGGAAAGCAGGACTGCAGCGGAGCCCCAGGCCTTTGCCCGGCGTCTGGAAGATGCGATGCAGGAGCGCCACCTCAAGCAGGTCGACCTCATCCATATGGCAGAGGATGCCGGCGTGAAGCTCGGCAAGAGCAAGCTCAGCCAATATGTAGGAGGAAAGACCTACCCGCGTCCCGAGATGCTCGATTTCCTTGCCCAAGCACTTGATGTGCCGTCTGCATGGCTTGGAGGAACGGAAGCCTCCGATCCTGCAGCAGCACAGAAGGCACCTGAACCCAGCACAGACCAGAAGAGCACGACAATTCCGGAAGGACGTCCGATGCGCGAATTCACGAAGTCCCACAAGCTCGACAATGTCCTCTACGACGTGCGTGGCCCCGTGGTCGACGAAGCCAACCGCATGGAGGAGGCGGGCACCCATGTCCTGAAGCTCAACATCGGCAACCCTGCTCCCTTCGGCTTCCGCACGCCGGACGAGGTCGTCTACGATATGAGCCGCCAGCTCACGGAATGCGAGGGATATTCTGCCAGCCGCGGCCTCTTCAGCGCCCGCAAGGCCATCATGCAGTATGACCAGCTCAAAGGCCTGCCCAATGTCGAGATGAACGATATCTATACCGGCAACGGCGTCTCCGAGCTCATCAACCTCACGATGCAGGCGCTGCTCGATGACGGGGACGAGATCTTGATCCCGAGCCCGGACTATCCGCTCTGGACGGCATGCGCCACGCTTGCAGGCGGGCATGTCGTGCACTATCTCTGCGACGAGAAGGCCCATTGGTATCCTGACATCGAGGACATCAGGAAGAAGGTCACGCCGCGCACGAAGGCCATTGTCATCATCAATCCGAACAACCCCACCGGCGTCCTCTATCCGAAGGAGGTCCTGGAAGAGATTGTCGAGGTCGCACGCGAGCATCAGCTCATGATCCTCTCCGACGAGATCTATGACCGCCTTGTCATGGACGGCAAGACACACGTTTCCATCGCAAGCCTGGCGCCGGACCTGTTCTGCATCACCTACTCCGGCCTCTCGAAGTCCCACATGATCGCCGGGTATCGTATTGGATGGATGACGATGTCGGGCAACAAGGACTGCGCACGCGACTTCATGATGGGCATCAACATGCTCTCGAACATGCGCCTGTGCTCCAATGTGCCGGCACAGTCCATCGTCCAGACGGCTCTGGGCGGGCACCAGTCGGTGAACGACTACATCGTGCCGGGCGGCCGTGTCTATGAGCAGAGGAACTTCGTCTACGACGCCCTCAAGAGCATCGACGGCGTCGAGGCCGTGAAGCCGGATGCTGCCTTCTACATCTTCCCGAAGCTCGATCCGAAGAAGTTCCATATCACCGACGACGAGAAGTTCGCGCTCGACCTGCTGCGCCAGAAGAAGGTGCTGATCGTCCACGGCAAGGGCTTCAACTGGGAGACGCCGGGATATTTCCGCATCGTCTATCTGCCGCGCATCGAGACCCTGCGCGAGGCCATGAACAAGCTTGCCGATTTCCTGAGCTACTACCACCAATAGGAGGATCCGCAGATTCCAGAGATGTCCAGAAGCGCCGTGTCCCGAAAATGGGGTGCGGCGCTTCTGTGCCGTTCCGGCGTCCTTGCCAAGGCTCTGGGGTCTCTCTTGAGATCTGCGCTATCGGCACAGACCCATACGTGGCACCGGAAAGCGCTGTCCGGTGCCTAGGACATCCAGGGAAGTGCAGGCGCCGGTGTCGGGTGCGTGCCGATCATGCGCTCCATCCACACCACGTCGTACCACTGGCCGAACTTGTAGCCGCATCTTGCGAAGCGGGCACAGAGCGCATACCCCAGCCTCTCGTGGAAGCGGATGCTCGCATCGCCGAGATAGGGGTCCTCGGTCCGGTCTTCGGGCAGGGCCGTGATGCAGGCATACATGTTCTGGATGCCCATCTGGGAAAGCTTCTCTTCGAGCCCGGCATAAAGCGCCCTGCCGATGCCTTTTGCGCGTTGGGCCCTGTCTACATAGATCGAGGTCTCCACAGACCAGGAGTAGGCGGCGCGTCCATGATAGACGCCCGCATAGGCATAGCCCAGAAGATGGCCGGGCTCTTCTGCGTCTGCTGCCACAAGGTAGGGGTAGCGCCCGAGCGTATGGGCAATGCGGGATTTGAACTCCTCGGCCGAGGGAGCCTCATATTCGAAGGTGATGGCCGTCTCCTCGACATAGGGACGGTAGATGGCAGCAAGCCTTTCTCCGTCATCGGGGGTGGCAGGGCGGATGAGGATGCCTTGTTCGGACATGGAAGCTCCCAGGTTTTGAGGAATCGGTTCATTGACAGTCTATGGCAGGAGGGACCTTTCGGCATGAGTTGCCGCAGGCTTGTTACGTTGCTGCATTTGCCGAGAGGCGTTGTGGTACAAATGCTGAAGGGGTATACGAGACACGAGACGTGCTTCGGCGCATTCGCTTCCGAGGAGGCCTGCCATGGAAGAGGACTTTACCGTCCACAGCGACGCGATGGACAGGGATTTCGATGTTGAGGTCTATGGAGCGGGCGGAGCGCCCCTCATCGTGCTTCCGGAAGGCAATGGCTCCTGCTCGAGCTGGAACGACCATGGCATGGTCGAGACGCTCTCCGACCGCATCGACGACGGGACGATACAGCTCTTCTGCGTCGACTCGGCAGACCCTTCCGGCTGGTACTTCGCAGAAGGCGCTGCACGCTACCGCAAGAAGGCGGCGCTTTCCTACATCAAGTTCCTCTGCCAGGAGTTCGTGCCGTTTGTGCGTACGAAGAACCAGGGCCTTCCCATCCTTGCCGGCGCCGGCATCGGCGCCCTCAATGCCGCCATCGCAATGCTCCAGCACCCTGAGCTCTTCGGCGGCCTCCTTGCGATGTCGGGCACCTATGATGCAAGAAACATCGTCGGGGAGAGCTTCGACGATGTATGGGAGCAGCTCTCGCCGGTCGATATCGCACAGCATCTGACGGCGGCCCAGAAGAAGTCTTTGGCTCCCCGCCATCTTGCCTTCGTGTCAGGCCAGAATGTATCCGAGGACGGAGTCAAGACGCAGCATGTCCTCGAGGCGATCTTTGCAGACCAGGGCATCGACGCCACATTCGAGTACTGGGGCGAGGATGTCACGCACAGCTGGATGTGGTGGCAGGAGATGGCACGCCAGATGGTGCCCTGCCTTCTTTCCAGGGATGGTCTCGAGGAACGGAAGAGATGCGGCATCCTCTCCCGTGCAGAGATAGCAGCTTCCGAGGCAGAAGATGTCTTCGAGGCAAGAAGGCAGGACCTTGCCGGAGCGCAGGCCTGGCTCGACAATGCCTCCGAAAATGCGGATGCCACCTCGAAGCGGCTTGACGCCGAAAAGGCCAATGTCGCTGCGCGCGCAGACCGTGCACGCGCGCTCCAGGAGAGCGCCAATGCGCTCTGGAGCGCGCGCGATGCAGCGGCACAGGCGCTTGCGGAGGCAGAGGCCCGTGCCCGCGCTGCGCAGGACGAAGCGGACAGGGCAGCCCATGCCCTCTCCGATGCCCAGTGGATCGAGGGCGAGGCCAAGGCCGCCCAAGCATCTGCCATCGAAGAGAAGAGGCGCGCGAAGGAGTCGGTCGCGACGCAGAAGGATGCGCTCGAGCGTGCCCGCTATGCAAAGACGCGTGCAGAAGCGGCGCTCAAGGCAGCTGCTGCCCAGAAGAAGGCATAGCGCTGCTCCCGGACCGGGCATGGTAGGAAAACTGAACTGGTTGGCTTGGATTGCATGAAGGGGCTGGTATCGTACAGATGCCAGCCCAGTACATACGGCTGCTCTACCCCGGCTGCACCTCACGGTAGAGGCGGGGAGCGCCTGCGCGGTAGGCGCTCGGGCTCTGTCCGCACATCTCGCCGAAGCGGTAGCTGAAGTTCGATTCGCTCGCAAAGCCTACCTGCCGGGCAATCGTGGCAACAGGAAGCGTCGTCTCTGCAAGGAGCTCCTTTGCCTGCGTGATGCGGTAGCGCAGAAGGTAGCTATGAGGGGTCGTTCCGAGCTGGCGCTTGAAGAGGCGGATCAGCTGCGAGGTGGAGATGGCAGCCTCCCGGGCTACATCGTCCACATGGAGGTCCTCTGCGTAGTGCTCTTCCATGTAGCGGCGCGCCACCGATACGGCATCGAACTCGACGAAGGATCCTCTCGAGTCAGGAGCAAGCGCAATGGAGGTCAGGAGCTTGTCCACGGCAAGCGATGTCGTCAAGGACTCTATATATCCTTCCTTCTTCATGTTCTCGAAGATCGTCTCGAAGATGGGCCTCACGTCTGCAAGGGGCAGGCTTACCGGCTGGAGCTTCGGGAGCCCCATGGCCTGGGAGATGGCATCGGCACCGGCGCCGTTCACATGGGCCCAGAGATGGTACCAGTGGTGGCGCACGGGATCGGTGACATAGCGCTGGGGTGCCCTGCAGTCCATAAGGAGGGCCTGGTTCTGGCCAAGCGTCACAGACTGGCCTCCCTGCTCGATGATGCCTGCGCCTCCGAGCGTATAGAAGACAAGATAGGCATCCTTGTGGGAGCGTTCCGTCACAAAGCGCTCGCGTGCGTAGAACGTGCCTGCCTCCGTGCAGAAGAAAGGGAGGGAGCGGCCTGTCTCGCTCGGCGTGGACCTGAACCAGGTGCTCCTCTTCTCGATATCCATGGTGTAGGTGAGCATGGCATCTCCTGGGAAAAGACGTCGCAAAGGCTTACTCGGAACAGCTTATCATGACAGGGGATGGGCATGCGCAAATATCGAAACACAGCATTGGCTGGCAGTGTCGGTCCGTATATATGTGCAGCATATCCTTCGTTTCAATGAAGCGAGGAAGCAGGCGCAGATAGGGAATCTGCATCATGCCGAGGACGGGCTTGCCTGAGGCCATGCTATCTGGCGATATCGGGCGACAGACACTGCAGGCGGAAAGGATGCTTTGGGCGAGATTGCGCACATGAAGGCCTGGCGCCTGCAGATCGGGATGTGGGAGAGAGCAGATCCCGTCTGGGGTCTTGCAGAGCCTTTCCGTGAGCGAACTGACCTGCATATGCCGTTTTTTCTGGTCCATCTGGCCGAGAATGGTGCAGGCATCGGCGTGATGCCGGCGGGGCTTTCCCGGCTGGTCCTGCTTGACTCTTTCCATGCCCTGAAGACTCTGGGCTGCCGGGCTCTTCCGCCCATGACGGGAGAATTCTGCAGGCTCGGGGCAGCGGCTGCCAAAGGAGGGGTGCGCCATGGTGAAGACAGGTCCTGTTCCAGAAGAGGCGACAGCTGCTCGTCTTCCTGCCTTCCACACAGAGAGGGCGTCCGTAGGAGACGACTTCCTCGATGGAATCTGCGAAGGGCCAGGAGCTCCAGGCCGTCTCATGCGTCTGGCCGGACCTCTTGGCTCTGGCAGGGCCACGCTTCTGGGGGATCTGGCACGGATTGCAAGATGATGAAGGATGGCAGGCAATAAAGATTTCCGGCACAGGCCTTCTGAGGGATGCTGTAGATGGACTTGCTGCATTGTCTGAGGGCTTGGATGATGGATGTCTGCCTGATGGCCTCCGTCTCCGCCATCTGCTTGAGCGCACCACTGCCGATCTGAACGGCGGGGGCAGGGGTCTCGTGCTTCTGGTGGATGACGCGCAGAAAGCAAAGAAAGACGAGCTTGCACTTCTGGCTGAATGCGTGCCGTGCGAGATCAGGAAGAGACATGACATAGCGCGTGTCCCTGCAGGGACACGCGAGAGCATGCTTGCATGTACAGGTGGCGCTGGCATGGGCTTTCTTTCGCGTGCGAAGGCAGAAGACCTGCGTGTGATTCCTGAGGACGAATCTGCGCCTGCCCTGGAAGAGGCGCTCTTGGCAGCTGGCCTTGTAATCGAAGGTGGAGTGCTGTTTCTGCTGCAGATGGGCTCAAGGAACGCCAGCTCCTGGAAGAGACCTCCCCGGGCTGCGTGGCGCTGGCGCATCCCTTTCTCGGGATCTATCTGCTGGAGCATGCAGGCAGCCTCGCTCCTGCGGCGTCCTAGAGGCCTGATGCTGCGCTTGCCTCATGGCGCCAGTCGAGGAAGGCGGCTATGGCACAGATGAGCAGCAGGTAGCCGAGAGAGGTTGCATAGGCTGCAAACGTCGAATAGGGTGCCACAAGCACGAAAGCGGCAGAGAGGGCCAGAGCGATGGCGCAGAAGCCATTGAAGATGGGGGAGGTGCCTCTCTCCTTGCCGCTTCTTGCCTTCTTTGCATAGGACCAGGAGCCAAGGCCAAGGATGATGCCGAAGAAGAGGCTTGCATAGATGTAGAGGGCTTCTGGCTTCACGATGGTGAGGACAAAGATGAGGGAAGCGGCAATGAGTGCTCCGATGCGCAGCTGTTCCTTCCGGAGGTCTGCGCCCTCTGCCTTGAGGCGGAGGACAAGCTCTGCTGCAAGCACGACCACGACAGCAAAGAGCGCAAGAGACAGCGCCATGGGAATCGCTATCTGGTGCAGGGCGATGAGGAGGATGCCTCCTGCCAAGAGCTCGATGCAGTGTGCCAGGCCATCAACCAGGAACCACTGGATAGGGACATGCTCCTTGAGAGAGTCCGAGACAGCGCCCGCAAACATGCGAAGCGGCACCTTTGCTGCGGTCTTCCTGGCTCCGGGTCGCGAGCCTGCAATCCCTTCCAGGATGAGCGGCAGGCTCTCGTTCAGAGAGGCTGCGATATCGGAAGTCTTGGAGCCGGCTCTGCCGATTGCATTGAAGACATCATCCGTGAACTCCTGCCGCTCCTTCAGCGAGACATTGTCCATCCACTCATGGAAGACCTCTGCACAGTAGTCGCTCTCAGGATCGGGCTTTGCTGCAAGGTCGAGCTTTCCTTCCCTGAGCTGCCAGGAGAGGAGCTCATGCTGGAAGACGCCCTCGCCTGAGCTGTGCACGACGAAAGGTGCCAATGCAGGCTCGAAGAGCCTGCCGAAGACGCTGAAGGACGGGATGATGCGGATGGTCTTGGCTATCCAGGCGCGGGAGGGCTTGCCCGACGCAAGCTCGGGAGCTATGCCAGGGCCATCGAGGAGATAGATGGCATCGATCTGGGAGAGCTCCTTGCCGGTGAGCTCGGCTGTTGCATACTGTGCGAGATTGGCACCTTTCGAGTGTCCACCGACCAGAAGATGCGTGCCTGATTCCTCTACATGTCTGAGTGTCTCGGCAAGATAGCTCCGGGCCCGCTTCTGCGCTTCTGTCTCCTTGAAGGAGAGCTCGAAGTCTTCCTTCCAGCCAAGGATGGTCGAGTCCGTTCCCCTGAAGGCGACAAAGATCCTGCCATCAGGCAGATGGAACTCTTCAGCAGAGAACTGGGTCCTTTCCAGCGAAGGCTCTGTATCCACATAGCGGCAGACACGCACGTCGCCAAAGCGCTTCGTTGTAGCAGTCTTCTCGAAGAATCCTCTTCCTTCGCTGCTGAGGCCTTTGGGAGCAATGAGGCCAGATGCTTCCTCTGTGCATTCGGCAAGGCTCAGGCCTGTCGCTGTCTTCGCTTCATCCAGAGCCACAAGGTCATAGTAGGCAAGCTTGCAGAGGACGATTGCATCGATTTCCGAGAACGGGGAGACGGAGAAGGGAATATCCCCGCGCCACCCGAGATAGCTCTCGATGTTCGTCCCATAGTCCATAGCATGCTCCTCGTATCGGATGAATCCATTGTAGGTGCATCTGCTGGCTGATGACGCTGTGCTGTTCAGCGCTTGGGGATGTCTTTATTCCTGTCGGGAGCGGGAGATAGCATGAGCAGGGCAGAGAAAGCTGCTGCCAAGATCCGGAGAAAGAGGTTGCCATGCTGAAGCTTCTCAAGGGCATTGCCTATATCACGCTGAGGTGGACCCCAATCTCCGCACACTGCCAGGCAGTGAACCTTCCTGCATGCTCCATGGGGGTCAGCCATCCCAGGCGCTCCTGCCCCCTGCGATCGCTGCAGCGGTCGGCGTGCCTGCCGGCAGGCGCCATGACCCCCTCGGAGGGAGATGCGCCGTGTCTCCCATCTGCTCCTCCATCCGTCCCCAGAAGCTCCCGATGCATGCATTGTCCCAGCAGCAGGCCCGCCTGGACATGGACTGCCGGATCCCGGGCTCCCTGGGCCTGTCCCGGCAGGCCCGTGCGGCATGGTGGACGCCCCGGTCCGAGCATGCCCAGATGTCGTCGGGAAGGCCGGGCCCCCTGAGCTGGTCATATGTGTCCAGCACGAGCCTCTCCTCCATCGAGATGGAGCATTTTTGGGCAAGCAGCACATCTGTCTGGCAGTCCAGGATTCCGGACATGCAGACGAAGCCCTCGTCCATGCATGGGGGGGCAGGCGATGTCGGTGGAGACGGCCTTGAGGGGAGCGCCGCGCCTGAAGTCCCTGTCCACGGCATTGGGCGCCACCTTGGGCTCCCGTCCTGGCCGATCGGGCCGCAGGGCCTCCCGCGCTTCCCCTCCCACACGATGCCGAACTTCCTCATGATGCGCTGCACCTTCCTGCGGCTCATCCTGACCTTCTGCCCGCGGGCCAGGCAGTCGACGATCTGCCGCGACCCCTTCCTGGAGCCGTGCGAGGCGAAGGCTGCCTCCACCTGCTCCTTCGCCGCAAGGTCGGCCTTCTCGCGCTCGAGGCGGCCGGGGCGTGCCGCCACCCAGTCGTAGTAGCCGCGCCTCGAGACCTCGAGGGCCCCGCAGGCCGCGCTCACGTTAAAGGACGGGTCCTCCTCCCTGAGCTGGAAGATCAGCCCGAACCTTTCCGACTTCTCCGTCGCCCGGGGTGCACGCTGGGTCCTCCTTGCCAGCGCGCCAAGAGCTTTTAAAGCCTTCACCTGCGCCTTCAGGGACTCTATCTCGGCCCGCTGCGAGGCGATGATCTTTTCCTCGCGGCTCCTGGCGCGCTCCTTCTGCCTCGCCAGCCTGTCCTCCATCTCGGCTTTCTCGCGCGCCCTGATGGCCCTCTGCCTCTCCACGGCCTCCCGCTTCTCCCGCCGGATGCTTTCGACCTTGTCGCGGTGCCTTGCCTGGGGCGCGTCCGTCTTCGTGAGAGCACCCTTCATCTCGGCTTCCTTCCAGTGGCAGGCCGCCCGCGATGCGCTTGTAGCCGATGAGGGAGGCAGGGAGCCCCGCCTGGGCGAAGATCTCTCCCGGCCTCTCGCCTTCATGGCAGCGCCTCATGCACTCTTCCTTGAACCGCTTCGAGCAGACGAGCGATTCCGTCCTGACCTCGTCCACCGCATCCAGCGGGATGAGATGGGCGCGCTCTTCCTTCGCGAACCTGCCATCGATCATATATGGAGCCCCGTTCCATCCGTGGCCCGCTGCCGGGCGGAGTCGAACCGTTTCGCGATTCCGAATCGGGTATGCGGAATACGGGGCCCAGGTCAATATCCGCGATCTCGTTCCCGGAGACATCGTGCTCCTCCATACGATGGGGGAGGTGCTGGCATACAAGGTGGACTCCTCCGAAGCCGTATGGCCCGATGAGATGGACTCCTTGGGCATCCAGCAGGGCAAGGACCTCCTCACCCTTGTCACCTGCACGCCGTATGGCCTGAACGACCACAGGCTCCTCGTGCACTGCGAGAGGACGGAATATGTCCCCGAGGAGGCGGAGGCGCAGGGCGACCTCGCGAACCGCCACTGGGGCATGCGCGAATGGGCAGTGCTCATCGTGGCTGTCGTCCTCCTCGATGTGATTGTCCACCGCATTCGCCAGAAGCGGAAGGCGAAGGCCTCTCCCAAGCACATGGAATGAATCCCTCTTCCATAGGAAAGAAAGAGCGTCCCGGCTCATTGCGAGCCGGGACGCTTGTCTGTAGGAACATGCTGTCTGCGGCCTATACCAGATGATGGAGGCCAACCCATTGCCAGAGGGTGACGGGGGTACCGTCTACAAGCACGTTCGTACCGTTGAGTTCCGTCTTCACGAAGTCATGGTAGGCAGGAATCCAGACGAAGTGGCCGATATAGCGCTGCGGCTCTCCATTCTTGTCGTGGTATCTGCCGGTCTCGTCCTGGATGTGGTCGAAGCAGGTGATATGCACGTCCTGGGCACCGAGCTCCTTGAGCTTCTTGTAGTCAGCAAGAGCATGATCCTGTGCTGTCACGATCGGGTCGTCTGCAGACTGCACGAACCAGAGCGGCGTCTGGGCAATGGCCTTCATCTCTTCCTCTGCGGCAAGAGAAGCCACCCACGGAGCGCAGACCGGCACGCCTGCTGCGAAGAATCCCGGATAGTCTGCCACCAGCCTCATTGTCATGAATCCACCGTTGGAGAGACCTCCCACATAGATGCGCTTGCGGTCGATGTCGGGGTGCGCCTCGATGAACTCATCGATCAAGGTCTTCAGGGCCTTCGTATAGATCGACTTGTTGTCGTCGGCAATCTGACCATTGCCGGAGTCCATCCAATAGGTCGGGCTTGAAGGAGCCAGGATATAGGCAGCTCCGCCGAGCTCCTCCTGAATCTCAGGGGAGGAGAGAAGCGTCACACGGTTGCCCATGACGGTACGGTAGGGCTCCTGTCCCTCTCCTGCACCGTGGAGCCAGACAAGGAGCGGCACGGACGCAATCGGCGGCAGCGGGCTGAAAGGACGTGCTGCGCGTGCGGCATTGACGGCGTCCAAGTCAGGCGTGAAGAAGCCGTAGTTCATATCGATATCGTCGAAGATGCCAGAGCCCGTGAGATCCCAGCCATTGAGGTCAGGGCAGATGTCCCCGGTGTCGATGTCGAAGACCAGGCCTGTGAGCGGAGCCTCGTCCGGAGTCTCAGACGATATGGCTTTCGTCTGCGTGATACGGAAGTCCAGCACACGTATGTAGCCACGGGTGAGCGCTCCATCGATCCTCTTCGTGAGGCGGACCTCGGGCAGCTCGAGCGCGATATAGGAGCCCTGCTCCTGCGGGTTGCCTTCGCCGTCAGAGGCATAGGCAGAAAGCACAGGGACATAGCCCTTCGAGGGGTAGGCGCGCTTGTCCGTATGATGCTCCTTGGCGAGAACGACCTCCCCGGTCTCGGCGTCCTTGCGCTCCACATAGACGCTGAAGCCAGCCTTGTCCACGAATTCCGTACGCACCTTCTCGGGGAGCTCGAGGATGAGCTTCGAGACATAGGGCCCCATGTCGGCGGCCGAAGTGAACGTCTTGTATCCAGCCATGCATATCCCCTTTCTTGTGCAGCAGGGGCCAGCATCTGCTGGCCCTGCAATGTCTTTCCGTTGCTTGTTCTACCCAGATATGTCAGCTGTGGCAGCGGACCTGTCGAAGGGCAGCCTGCCAGCCTGAGCGCTTGCTCTGGCGCATCTCTTCTGCCATCTCGGGCGTATAGGTCTCATGTCCATAGCGCTTGTGGATCACATTATCTGTCCAGAGGCCAGCTCCTCTGCCTGCTGCAAAGGCGGCTCCTGCGGCAGAGAGCTCGGCGAGCTTCGATACCTCGACCGATGCCTTTGCCATGTCTGCCTGGAACTGCATGAGGTAGGCATTCTTCGTGACGCCGCCATCTGCTCTCAGGGTTGTGAGAGCAAGGCCGGTATCGGCCCTCAAGGCATCGAGCACATCTGCTATCTGGTAGGGGATGCACTCGGCGCAGGCCTTTGCGATCTCTGCCCTGCCGGTGAGTGTTGTGACACCGGTGAGCATGCCCGTGGCGGCACTGTCCCACCAGGGAGCACCGAGACCTGTGAAGGCAGGCACGAAGTAGCTCCTGTCGTTCGGATTGGCCTCGGAGATGAGCTTTTCAAGCTCGCTCGGGCTCTCGATCAGATGGACCCGGTCCTTCAGCCAGGAGACGACAGCACCGGTGTAGTTGAGGTTTCCTTCGAGCACGTAGGAGAGCCTGCCTTCGAGGTTCCAGGCAATGCTCGAGACAAGGCCATGGGTGCTCCGGATGGGAGCATCTCCTGCCATGAGCATGACGGAAGAGCCGGTGCCATAGGTCGCCTTGACTTCTCCCGGCTTGAGGCAGTCCTGGGCTGCAAGCGCTGCCTGGGAGTCACCGAGCATTGCATGGAGAGGCACAGGAGCCGCAAGCGCGCCATTGAAGTCAGAGACACCGAAGAGGGCATCGGACGCAAGGACTTGAGGCAGGGAAGAGCGGGGGATGCCGAAGAGAGAAAGCAGTCCATCGTCCCACTCAGCCGTCTCAAGGTTCAGAAGCTGGGTCCTGCAGGCATTTGATGGCTCTGTCACGAAGGGATGGCCTTCGCAGAGGCTGTAGGCCAGCCAGGAGTCGATTGTGCCGAAGCAGAGCGTGCCTGTCTTTGCAGCCTCTTGGACTTCCGGCACGTTCTGGAGCATCCAGGACATCTTGGCGGCAGAGAAGTAGGGAGAGAGTGCAAGACCCGAGCGATCCTGCACAAGCTCTTCTGTACCAGGATGTGTCGTCTTGAGCTCGTCGCAGAGTGCTGCAGCACGGCCGCACTGCCAGACGATGGCACGTCCCAGAGGCTTGCCGGTGGTCCTGTTCCAGGCAAGGCAGGTCTCGCGCTGGTTCGAGATGCCGAAGGCGGCGATGTCTTCCGCGTGGGCACCGGACTCCTGCATCAGCGTTTCGACGCAGGAGCAGACGTTCCCCAAGATCTCTTCCGCATCATGCTCGACCCAGCCCTGCTCGTTCACATACTGCGTGTGGGGCAGGGAGGTCTTTGCCAGAAGGGAGCCATCCTCTTGGAAGAGGAGCGCCTTCGTGCCCTGTGTGGACTGGTCTATTGCAAGGATGAGCTTTCCCATCGCTACTGTTCAGCCTTTCCGAGAAGCTTCTCTGCAGATGCTGCAATGCCTTCTGCATCGAGGCCGTAGTAGCTGAAGACCTCCTTCGAGGTGCCGGTGACGACCGGGGCATCAGGAAGCGAGAGGTTCTCGACGAGTCGCGGGCAGCTGGAAGCGACCGTCTGGGCGACGCGGGCGCCGAGGCCTCCATACGGAGAGTGCTCCTCGACCGTGAGGACAGCCTTTGCGTTGCGGGCAGCCTTCACGACAGCCTCTTCATCGAGCGGCTTCACGCAGTACATGTCAAGGACGGTGGCAGAGATGCCCTTGGCCTCAAGCAGCGCTGCTGCATCGAGTGCTGGACGGACGAGCTCGCCTGTGGCGACGATTGCGATGTCGGTGCCTTCCTTGAGCCAGGTTGCCCTGTCCATCTCGAAGGGGCAGGAGTCCTCGGTGTAGATATCCTCGACGGCGTTCCTGCCGACACGCACATAGGCAGGCTTTTCGTCCTTCAGAAGGGCACGGATGAGCTTGGCGGTCTGGAAGCGGTCGCTCGGGAGATAGACGCGCATGTTCGGAATGGCGGACATGGCTGCGATATCCTGGGCGGAGTGGTGGGACATGCCCAAGGCACCATAGGAGATGCCGCCGGAGATGCCAATGAGCTTCACGTTCGTATCGGAGTAGGCGCAGTCGACCTTTGCCTGCTCATAGGAGCGGGTCGTGAGGAAGCTTGCCGGGCTTGCGGTGAAGGGCTTCTTGCCGCAGGAGGCGAGGCCGGCAGCAATGCCGACGAGGTCCTGCTCGGCGATGCCGACCTCGATGGCCTGCTCAGGATACTTGTCGAAGAAGGGCGTCAAGGAGGCAGAGCCCCTCGAGTCGGAACAGAGGACGCAGACGTCCTTGTCAGTGGCGGCAGCCTCCATCAGCACATCGCAGATGGCCTGCTTGTTCGCAATCTTGTTAGGCATGGCACTCCTCCTTGCGTGCTGCGAAATCTGCGGTGATCTGGGCGTACTCTTCTGCATTCGGCAGGTGGTGGTGCCAGGATGCCTTGTTCTCCATGACAGGGGAGCCGAAGCCCTTTGTTGTGTTGGCAATGATGACGGTAGGCTTGCCCTTCGTCTCTTCGGCAAGCGAGAAGGCAGCATCGAGCGCACGGATGTCATTGCCCGGAATCGAGAGGACGTTCCAGCCGAAGGCGGCCCAGCGATCCTCCTGGGAGTCCTGCTTCATAACATCTTCCGTGGAGCCAGAGATCTGGAGACGGTTCCTGTCCACGAGGGCACAGAGGTTGTCGAGCTCGAAGTTGCCGCCCGACATGGCACCTTCCCAGACAGAGCCTTCTGCAAGCTCGCCGTCGCCCATGAAGACATAGGTGCGGTAGTTCCTGCCATCCATCTTCGCGGCAAGCGCCATGCCCACAGCGACGGGCAGGCCGTGTCCCAGGGAGCCGGAGTTCATCTCGATGCCAGGAAGCTTGTTGTTCGGGTGTCCGATGTAAGGGCTCTTGAACTTCGAGAAGCGTGCCTTCACATCGTCGAGGTCGAGGAAGCCTTCGTGGCAGAGCACGGCGTAGTAGGCCTCCATGGCATGTCCCTTGGAGAGGACGAAGCGGTCGCGGTCGGGGTCATTCACCGTCTCCGGCGTGATCCTCAGATGGTTCTCGTAGAGGACCATCAAGGCATCGATCACGGACATGTCGCCTCCGATATGTCCGCCACCTCCTGCCATGATGATATCGACGCAATCCTGGCGCAGGTCCCAGCGCAGGCTCTCGAGCTTATCGATTTCCACAGCTACTCTCCCCTCAGATAGGCCTTGATGTCGTCTTCGATCGGGTCATACAGATCCGGCGTGATGCCCAGATACTTGCAGGCTTCATAGAGCACGGGCACGACGTCGTCGTGGATGCCGGCGCAGTGGTGAATATAGGGTCCCTCCACGATCTTTGCCTCGAGGCGCTTGATGTTCTGTACGCGGATCCAGAGATAGGTGCCCATGCCCTTCGGTCCGTCGATGCCTTCTGCCGTGCCCAGCAGCATCGAGTACTGTCCGTTGTCCCCATCGAAGCGGGCCAGCGTGACCGTGCCGTGCTTTGCCTCTGCCGTAAGGGCGCCATTGTGGTCGAAGGCAAGAGGCGTCGTGATGACCGGCTTTCTCTGTGCCACGGAGCAGGGCCACGGTCCGCAGTGCTGCAGGAGCTCGCCGTTGGGATCGTCAGGATGGCGGATGGTCCAGTCGGCAAAGAATGAGCGCTTGCGGCCCATGTCAGCAGCCTCGATCATGAGGGAGGTGATCGCGCCGTGGACATCGGTCTCGCAGGTGATGGGCGTGCCCTCCTCGTTCAGGATCGAGTTCGCGGCACAGGGCATGATGCCCAGCTCGTGCTGGAGCTCGTTCCAGCATTGGATGCAGCCAGCCGTGCAGTGGTACTTCCTGAGCATGCGGCGTATCGCCACGGCCATGGCTGCAACGGTGCGTACCTGCTCGTTCGTGCAGTTCTTCTCGAAGTGCTCAGAGATCCAGGCAAGCTGCTTCTCCACATCGGAGGTCCCGTCGCCCTTGTCCTCTGCAAGTGCTGCCTTCACGCCGCGGGTGAGCTCGGGCAGGGGCACTGGCACGCACTCGATGCCAAAGCGCTCGAGGAGCTCGCCCTCGTTGCACATCGTGGAGTAGAACTCATAGGGACGCGGCCCGATCTGGAGGATCCTGGCAGAGCGGAAGGTCTTCACGACATTGCAGACGGCAATGAAGTCGCGCAGTCCCCGTTCGAAGACAGGATCGTCCACCCTGCAGTTTGTCATGTACGTGAAGGGCACCTGGAAGCGGCGCAGTACCTTGCCGGTCGCGAAGAGTCCGCACTGGGTGTCGCGCAGGCGGGTGCCATCAGCCTCGGGGCGCTCATCGAGCGGTCCCCACAGAAGGACGGGCTTGCCAAGATCTTTGGCAAGGCGTGCACAGATGAACTCCGTGCCGAAGTTGCAGTGGGGAAGGAACAGGCCATCGACCCCTGCATCCTGGAACTTCTTCAGGACCTTGAGACGGTCGTCTTCGTCGTAGAGCAGGCCTTCCTCATTGATATCGTCGATATCGACAAACTCCACGCCGAGCTCACGCAGCTTGTCGGCGATGATCTTGCGGTACTTCCGTGCATCGGGCGCGCTGAAGATGCTTCTGCGGGTCGGTGCATAGCCAAGAACGATCTTGTCCATGAGGCTCCTCTCCTCTGTCCCCGCATCCGCCATTTAGCGGATTGGAAGGGCAGGTTTCTTTTCCTGAGATAGAGGATATGGATGGACTCAGCTATACTTAACGAGTAGGCGCAATTACTAAATATTTAGCTCTAAACAAGTTGAGGAGAGCTTATGGCGGGAAAGGTCACGGCACGCGATGTTGCAAAGGCAGCAGGAGTCTCTCCGGCAACGGTCTCGCTCGTGTTCCGGGATCGCCCTGGCGTCGGTGCAGAGACAAGGGACCGTGTGCGCAAGGTGGCAGAGGAGCTCGGCTTCGAATATGACGTGCCGTCCACACCCCGCAAGACCAGTACGATTCTTCTTGTCATCTACAAGCAGCATGGCCGCGTCGTCTCAGATACCCCCTTCTTCGAGTCCCTCATCAAGGGCGTCTCAGACATGACATACAAGCTCGGATACCACCGGCTCTCCGTCTCCTACTTCTATTCGCAGGAGAACAAGGCAGAACAGATGGACAGCCTGCGCTCCATCAAGTGTGCCGGCATCGTGCTTCTGGCCACGGAGATGCGGGCAACCGATGTGGCACAGTTCGAGCATCTGGGCGTGCCCATCGTCCTTCTGGACAACTGGTTTCCGACGAAGAATCTCGACTCCGTCGTGATTGACAACTCCCGTGGTGCCTGGACGGCTGTGCGCTACCTCAGGAACATGGGGCATACCGATATCGGCTATCTCCATTCCCGTACAGAGATCAGGAACTTCCTCGAGCGCAAGGATGGCTACATTCAGGCCATGCGCTACTTCAATACTTCCGATATAGATCCCCGTCACACAATCATCGAGGTCGGCTCCACGATGGAGAGCGCCTATGAGGATATGAACCGCTATCTTGACGGGAATCCATATCTGCCGACTGCCTACTTTGCAGACAACGACCTCATTGCGATGAGCTGTATCCGTGCGCTCAAGGATCACGGCATCAGAGTCCCCGAAGACATCTCTGTCATCGGCTTCGACGACGTTTCGACGGCTGCCATAGCAGATCCGCCGCTCACGACCATGGCGGTGCCCAAGACGAATATGGGCGGTCTGGCTGTCAGGCGTCTTGTCGAGCATGTGAAAGGCGAGACAGGTGGCGAGGTTGTGCGCATATCGGTCCTGCCGGAGATTGTCCAGCGCGAATCGGTCATGAAGGCCGAGGAAGACGCCTAGATGAATGCAGATTGCTGCTAGCACAATCCATAAATCTGTGCAAGTAATTGAGCTAAATATTCCTAAATTCTCGTAAACATGCTACTAAATCCATTGAAGAGTCAAGGTACAGTCCCGCTTCTGTAATCTTCATGTCAGCAAGTAATTCCGGGTGCAGGCAAGGAGGCCTGCACAGAGGAAAAGAAGGGGGATTCAATGGCAGTCGATTATCAGAAGATTGCTGAGGGCGTGCTTGCCAATGTAGGAGGCAAGGATAACGTCGCTTCCGCGACGCACTGCATGACAAGGCTGCGCCTGACCTTCAAGGACAAGTCGAAGGTCAACAGCGACGCAATCAAGGGCCTCACGGGTGTCCTGGGCATCAACTGGGCAGGCGAGCAGCTCCAGGTCATCATCGGCCAGGCTGTGCCGAAGGTCTATGACGCGGTGCTCGCGATGGGAGTTGCCGGCGGCGGCTCCATCGACGAGAACCTCGATGAGAACCTTACGAAGGAGAAGCTGACGCCGAAGGTTGTCGGCAACAAGATCCTCGACTATCTCTCCGGCTCCATGGTGCAGATGATCCCGTTGATCATGGCATCCGGCCTGTTCCGCACCCTTGCTGTCGTTATGGGTCCCCAGATGTTCAATCTCTGGGCTGCCGATTCCGGTATCTACACATTCTTCTACACGACGCTCTATGAGGCTGGCTTCTACTTCCTGCCGATCTATCTTGGCTACTGCGCGGCAAAGAAGGTTGGCGCCAATCCGCTGCTCGGCCTGCTTTCCGGCGGCATCCTGATTGCCCCGAGCATCATCACGGCGGCAACAGCTGGCACGACCATCAATGTCTATGGCCTCGATATCGCAGCTGCAAACTATAGCCAGTCGGTGCTTCCGATCATCCTCACGATTCCGGTGCTTGCTGTCGTCGAGAAGTTCATGAAGAAGCACGTGCCTGAAGTCCTCTCGACGCTCTTCACGCCGTTCTTCACGATGATCGTCGTCGTTCCTATCGAGCTCATCGTCCTTGCTCCTATCGGCAACCTCATCGGCCAGGGCATCGCTGCTATCATCTTCGGCCTTGCTGATCTCGGCGGCATCGGCGTCCTCATCGTTATGGCAGTCCTCGGTGCCTTCTGGCAGCTCTTCGTTATCGCCGGCATGCACATGCCTGTCATCCTGCTTGCCCAGGTCACGCTTCTCCAGACTGGCGTCGACCCGTTCCTCTTCGTTGCTACGAACTGCGCTATGACCGCCGTCTGGGGCTGCGCTATCGGTGCCTTCCTGCGCATACGCAACAAGGAGGAGAAGGGCATGGCAGCTGGCTATGTCATCTCCGCTCTCCTCGGTGGCGTGACTGAGCCGGCACTCTTCGGCATCCTCATGCGTTTCCGCCGCACCATGCTTGGCATGTTCATCGGCGGCGCTGTGGGCGCAGTCGTCTCCGGTATTCTCGGCGTTCACCTCTATGTCGGTGCCATGGCAACGAACTTCCTCGTCTTCCTCGGCTATCTCCAGGGCGGCACCTTCAATACCGTTGCTGCTGTCATCGGTCTCACCATCTCCTGCGTTGTTGCTGCCGTCGTCGTCTACATGACTGGCTTCACGAAGGAAGAGCTCGATGCTCTCGACAAGGAGAAGCCCGGCCAGATGACGGTCGAGTAAGAGCTGCTCCATGCACCAGATCTGAAGCAGAACAAAGCGGACAGTCGGGTCAGCGTGCCTGGCTGTCCGCTTTCATGAAGGGAGGCGTTTTTAAGCTATGGCTGAAGCGGAGAATCTGCACCGCGAAGCAGAGACCTGGCGCGAGGTCGTGCTGCACTTTGAGTCGGCCCATCCGTTCAGAGATCCCGTCAGGGACTGCTGCATCGTCGCGGACTTCACAGGGCCTGAGGGCATGCATATCCAGCGGGAAGCGTTCTGGGATGGCGGATGCCGCTTTTGCGTGAGCTTTGCTGCACCGAAGCCAGGAACCTGGACCTGGAAGCTCGCTGCTCCTCCCGAGAGCGGGCTTGACGGGAAATCGGGCACGATTGTGGCTGCCCCCTATTCGGGGAATCTTCCCATCTACCAGCATGGCTTTCTGCGCTGTGCCAAGGCAGGCGAGCTCTATGAGGGTCAGCCTCTTGCGAGGAATATCCTGGTCCATGCAGATGGCATGCCGTTCTTCTGGCTCGGGGATACGCACTGGGAGTTCGCGCTGGGGGAGAGCTGGGACGCATCGAACCATGCCGGCATGAGAAGCCAGTTCAGGGGCATGGCGGACAAGCGTGCAGAGCAGGGGTTCACGGTCTATCAGACGAACCTGAGGAGCGATTTCCATGAGCACGGCCGCTTCTGGCTGACGAGAGAGGATGCAGAGCATCCCATCCCCAATCCTGCAGTCTTTGCAGAAGAGATCGACCGCCGCATGCACTATATCGCCGATCTTGGCCTCGTGAATGCGCTTGGCTTTGCCTGGGGTAGCAGCATGGAGGCAGAACCTGATGCCTTCGGAGCTGCCGCGACATTGGCGGAGCAGAAGACGCTTGCACGCTACTGCGCTGCCCGCTATGGAGCATTGCCACTTGTCTGGACCATTGCTGGCGAAGCTTCTGGTTACGATCCTTCTCGGCACGACTTCCTTGTCTCCCGCTGGAGCGAGGTAGCACGTACTGTGCGCAGGCATGATGCCTACCGGCAGCCCTGCACGGTGCACTCTGCAAATGAGCGGCCGTTCTCGGACTGCTTCTGCGAAGAGGCATGGTACGATTTCACGCTCAACCAGGCAGGGCACGGCGACTTCGTCGTGGCTGAGTCCGACTACCGCGACTTCATGGAGCGGCACCCCGAGAAGCCCTTCGTGGAAGGGGAGGCGCTCTACGAGGGATGTTCCTCGCTCGAGGAGAACGGGAGCCGCCGCATCGATGCCTCGATGCTTCGTCGTGCGGCCTATATCACCATGCAGCTCGGAGGAGCAGGCTATACGTATGGCGCTCAGGGCATCTGGGATAACATCTGGTCCCAGGCGGACCTGTCGAAGTCTCCTATGGCCCGCATGATGGCGGAGATCTTCAACCGTTATGGCGTCACCTGGACAGAAGCCATAGACTTCCCCGGTGCCGATCAGATGGGCATCATGCGTCGCTTCTTCGAAGAGCAGAAGTGGTGGACGCTCGAGCCTTATGGGAAGGGCGGAAGCGCGCTTCTGGGCAGGAAGGCACCTCTGGCTGCAAAGAACGCGGACGGCACGCATGCCGTGGCATACTATGCGGCAACGACGAGAAAGCCGCTCGAGCTTGCTGGCTTGAAGGATGGCTCCTGGCTGCTGCGGTGGTTCGACCCTGTGCGGGGCGTCTATGCAGGAGAGGAAGTCCGGCAGATATCCGGAGGGCGCATGCGCCTGCCAGACAAGCCGACGATGGACGACTGGCTGCTTGTCCTCAATAGGGCAGACGGCCTGTACAAGATGAGGATGGAGCAGAGCAAATGAGCAAGGTATCAATCGAAGGAATGCATCTTGTCCGTGACGGAAAGCCGTTCTTCTGGCTTGCGGATACGATCTGGACTGCCTTCACCAATCCGACAGACGACGAGTGGATAGCCTATCTCGACCAGCGTGCCGCACAGGGCTTCAATGTGCTCCAGATCAATGCGCTGGCCCAGTGGGACCGTGCACAGGCGGCTTTCGACCGCTATCCCTACCAGACGCCGGACCACGGGAAGACCTTCGACTTCACGAAGCCGGACGCCTCCTATTGGGAGCATGCACGCTGGCAGCTTGCCGAGGCGACAAAGCGTGGCTTCACGCCTGCCATCGTCGTCCAGTGGTGCAACTACGTCCCCAATACCTGGGCCTCGAACATGATGCCTGACAACATCATCCCAGACGGGCTGGTCGAGCCGGTCGTGAAGCAGATCCTTCAGAGCTTCAACGAGTTCGACCCCATCTATATCATCTCGGGCGACACCGATTTCGACCACGAGGAGCCGATCGAGCGCTATATGCTCGTGACCGACCTGGTGGAGCGCTATGCACCGGATGCCCTCAAGTGCTATCACATCAAGGGCCGCTACGACGGGCTGCCGGAGTGCCTGGCCGAGCGTGCAGATATCTATCTCTATCAGTCGGGACACAACATCTCGGCGCAGGCAGGTGCCTACGATCTTGCACGGAGCTTTGCGGCCAGGCCCAAGAGGAAGCCGATCATCAATTCGGAGCCCTGCTATGAGCAGATGGGCTACTCGCATATGGTCTATGGACGCTTCCGCCGCGAGGACTGCAGGCGGGCCCTCTGGCTCTCGCTTATGGGCGGAGCCTCTGCCGGCGTGACCTATGGCGCGCACGGCGTATGGAACTGGGAGACCGGCGTGCTCGAGGGAGGCTTTGCCTTCGGCGAAGGCTTCCTCAAGGCCCTGCCGCATGAGCAGGGAATCCATTTTGCGGGAGCCTGGGATTTCTCCTTTGCCCGCACGGTCGCAGAGCGGCTGGGGCTTCTGGAGCTCGAGCCTGCGCAGGAGATGCTGGCAAGCCGCGCAGACGATGTTTTCGCTGCCAGGACAGCGGATGGAACGACGCTGTGCATCTATGTGCCGACCAATGCGACCCTCCGTCTCAAGGGAGACCTCACGCAGGCGCATCTCCATGCGCTCGACGTGGCAGAGCATGAAAGCCTTCCGCTCGCTGCAGAATATGATGCAGAGCGGGACGAGACGCTGATACAGCAGAGCTCCTGCCTCGAGGATGCACTCTACATCGCAGAGCTCTGAGAGAGGATGCGGGGCAAGGCTTCCGATGCAGCATCTTGCCCTGCATGGCTATGCCGGAAGGCGGCATGCCTGGCATAATGAAGAGAGCCGCCTTGGGGCGGCTCTCCGGCTTTCTGCCGCACGCATGCCGCGGAGAAGCAGGATGGAGCGCGAGGGGAGCGCAGACAATGGGCAAGGTGACGCTCAAGGACATCGCACATGAAGTAGGCGTCTCGCCTTCCACCGTGTCGCTCGTGCTGAATGGCAGGGAGGTGCGCGTCTCGGATGCCAAGCGCCAGGCCATCCTCGACTGTGCCCGCAAGAAGCGCTATGTGCCGAACCAGATTGCACGCAGCCTCGTCTCCCAGCGCTCCGATACCTTGGGCCTCATCATTCCCAACATCGAGAGCCGCTTCTTCAGCTCCCTGGCCAAGAATCTCGAGCAGCGCCTGAGAAGAGAGGGCTATGCGCTCCTGATCGCGAACTCGGACGATGTGCCTGCCAATGATGCGGCGCTCGTGCGCCTTTTCGTGAACCGTGGCGTCGACGGGATTTTTCTTGTCGCAGCAGGAGGCCTTGCTCCCGATGCAGCCTTGGCAGAGATGCTCTCGTCCCTTCCCGTACCCTATCTGATGGTCGACCGCGTGCTCGAAGGCGTCGCAGGTGATTCCGTGAGCTTCGACAATGTGCTCGGGGGATATCTGGCAGCGCAGCATCTTCTGGAGCAGGGGCATGAGCGGATTGCGATTGTCGCAAACATGCAGGAGGGCACCGGCAGGAAGCGTGTCCAGGGGTACGAGAAGGCGCTTTGCGAGGCCGGGATTGCGCCTGATGGGGTACTCGAGCTCCAGAGCCGCTACTACATTCCCGATGCCTACCATGTGGGGGATGCCGTGATCGCGACCGGAGCGTCTGCTGTCGTTGCTACGAGCGACAACATTGCGCTGGGGCTCCTCAAGCGCTTCCTCGAGCGCCGCTTTCGCGTGCCGCAGGACATCTCGATCGTGAGCTACGACAACTCGGCAGCAGATATGCTCTTCGAGCCTGCGCTGACTTCGATAGAGCAGAATGTGGGCGAGCTTTCGGATGCTGCCGTCTCCTGCATGCTCCAGCGCCTCAAGGGCTCGGTGCCGCCTGGCCCCAGGGCCTGCCTCCTGCCGCCACGGCTCGTGTGCAAGGATTCGGTCAGAGCCGTCTGAGAAGCCTTGCCCCTGATTCAGCTAAATCTTTGCTAAATTGCATGTTTATCGAATGATAAAACGTTTTATCACCTATATTCCAATCAAGGATGCATGACAGACAAGAAAGGGAAGAGGAGTATCGCTCATGGCTCAGCCTGTCTTGGGTACGCCCTGGAAAAAGCTCGACCGTGCCGTTCCGGAAGAGGAGGTCGCCTGGCTTGACCGCTACTGGCGCTGCGCGAACTACCTGTCCGTCGGCCAGATCTATCTCCGCTCGAATCCGCTCATGAGGGCAGATTTCAAGAACGAGGAGGGTCCTGACGGATTCACGCGCGAGGACGTGAAGCATCGCCTTGTCGGCCATTGGGGCACGACGCCGGGATTGAACTTCCTCTATGCTCATGTGAACCGCCTGATCCGTGACCATCAGCAGAACACGCTCTTCCTGATGGGGCCGGGACACGGCGGTCCTGCAGGCACCTCCCAGAGCCTGCTTGATGGCACCTACCGCGAGATCCGGCCGGACATCACGGACGACGAGGCGGGACTCCAGAAGTTCTTCCGCCAGTTCTCCTATCCGGGAGGAATCCCTTCGCACTACGCTCCTGAGACCCCGGGATCGATCCACGAAGGCGGCGAGCTTGGCTATGTGCTCTCCCATGCCTATGGCGCTGTGCTCGACAATCCGAGCATGCTTGCCGTGGCGGTCGTCGGCGACGGCGAGTCGGAGACCGGACCTCTTGCCACGAGCTGGCAGACCAACAAGTTCATGGATCCTCTGACAGATGGCATCGTCCTGCCGATCCTGCATCTCAATGGCTACAAGATCGCGAACCCGACAATCCTTGCACGCATCTCTGACGGCGAGCGCGAGGAGTTCTTCCGGGGCATGGGCTACCATCCCTACAGCTTCGTTGCCGGCTTCGACGAGGAGGATCATGCCTCGATCCACAGGCGCTTTGCAGCCCTGCTCGAGGCGGTCTTCAACGAGATCTGCGACATCAAGGCCCGGGCTGCTGCAGGCGAGGCTGCCCGTCCTGCCTACCCGATGATCATCTTCCGCACCCCGAAGGGCTGGACCTGCCCGAAGACGATCGACGGCAAGAAGACCGAAGGTTCCTGGCGTGCGCATCAGGTGCCTCTGGCATCTGCCCGCGATACCGAGGCACACTTCCAGGTGCTCAAGGGGTGGCTCGAGTCCTATGAGCCGTCAGGCCTCTTCACGGAGGAGGGCGCCATCCGTCCCGAAGTCACCGAGTTCATGCCGGAAGGCGAACTCAGGATCGGCGCGAACCCCAATGCCAATGGCGGCCGCATCAGAAAGCCGCTCGAGCTGCCGAAGGCAGAAGACTATGCCTTCGATGTGGACGGGCTGGGACATGGTGCCGGCGCGACCGAGTCGACGCGTGTCCTCGGCGAGTACACGGCCGAGCTCATCAACAATAACCGTGACCGCTTCCGCATCTTCGGCCCCGATGAGACGGCATCGAACCGCCTGCAGCCGAGCTATCAGGTGACCGACAAGCAGTGGTTCAACGGCGACCTCAACGACGATCCGGCAAACGACGAGCATATGGCGCCTGTCGGCAATGTTATCGAGCAGCTCTCCGAGCATCAGTGCGAAGGCCTGCTCGAGGGCTATCTGCTGACCGGCCGCCATGGCCTGTGGTCGTCCTACGAGTCCTTTGTCCACATCGTCGACTCGATGGTGAACCAGCATGCCAAGTGGCTCGAGGCAACCGTGCGCCACATCCCCTGGAGAAAGCCTATCTCCGGCCTCAACATGCTCCTCTCGAGCCATGTCTGGCGCCAGGACCACAATGGCTTCTCGCACCAGGATCCGGGCTTTGTGGATGTGCTGCTCAACAAGTGCTGGAACAACGACCATGTCGTGAACATCTACTATCCGGCGGATGCGAACATGCTGCTCGCGGTCGCAGAGCGCTGCTACCAGTCCACGAACTGCATCAATGGCATCTTTGCCGGCAAGCAGCCCGAGGCCACGTGGCTCTCGCTTGCCGATGCCCGCAAGGAGCTCGAGAAGGGCGCGGCCGAGTGGAAGTGGGCATCAACTGCCAAGGCAGGGGAGGAGCCTGATATCGTCCTCGGCTGCTGCGGCGACGTGCCGACGCAGGAGACGCTTGCGGCAACAGAGCTCCTCGATGCGCTCGGCGTGAAGGTCCGTGTCGTGAATGTCGTCGAGCTCCTGAAGATCCAGAATGCGCAGGAGAACGACGAGGCGCTCTCTGATGAGGAGTTCGCAGAGCTCTTCACGGAAGACCGTCCGGTGCTCTTTGCCTTCCATGCCTATCCCGACACGATCCATCGCCTGATCTGGCACCGTCCGAACCATGATGCGTTCCATGTGCATGGCTACGAGGAGCATGGCTCCACGACAACACCCTACGATATGCTGCGTTTGAACCACATGGACCGCTGGGCGCTTGCGGCAGATGCCCTCAGGATCCTCGATGCAGACAGGTGGGCAGGCCAGATCGCGGAGTGGGAGAAGTTCCGCCAGGACGCCTTCCAGTTCGCCGTGGACAAGGGATATGACCATCCTGCATTCACCGACTGGGTGTGGCATGATGCAAAGGATGGGGGAGCTGCCCTCAGCGCCACCAAGGCCACCGGCGGGGATAACGAGTAAGAGTCTAACTAGTACGATTTGGTCAATCCAGAAATCTGCAGACGCTGCCACACCATCGGTGAGTGGCAGCGTCTTCGCATATGTATGGGCGTGACTGCATCCGCTCAGACCGCATGCTTCCGTGTCCGCCAGGCTCCGGGCGAGCATCCGAACTCTTCCTGGAACTTGCGGTAGAAGAAGGTCACATTGTTGTAGCCGACATGGCGAGCGACCTCGGTGACAGACGTGGTGCCGAGGTCAAGCAGGCGTGCGGCCTCGCTCATGCGCTGACGGGTGAGGAGCCGCTGGAAGCTGCTGCCGCACTGCTGCTTGAGAAGCCGCGAGAGATAGGCAGGGCTCACGCCCATCTGCCGGGCAATCTCGTCGAGCGTAATGTCCGGGTAGTGCTCCTCGATTGCCTGGAGTGCCGGCAGGACCGAGATCTGGCGCGCGCTCTCGAGGCTGGCTGACGACCTGCCATCCTGGCACAGAGCTATGAGCTCCATCATGATGAGCTGGAACAGCGGGGTGAGGCGTTCGTCTGCGGCATTTTCCTGTTCGAGGAAATCGCAGCCGAACATCACGACGAGCGAGTGGAGCTTCCAGGAATCTGCAGCATCGAACAGGATGAAGGAATCCTTGCGCGCGGTCTGGCTCATGGAATTGGCCAGAAAGTCGTACACGATGCTGTGTGGGCTTCTCAGCTGCTCGAGCAGCGTCGGAATCGTGTCTGCACCGAAGAACAGGTTCAGAAGGATCTGGCCCTCCCCGAGGCGGGGCACCTTATGGCGGGTGTTCTGGTCGATGAGAAGCGCCTGTCCCTGCTTTACCTCGATCGGCATGCCATTGAGATGCTGCACGCACGATCCTGCATACATATACTCGAACTCCACCCAGTCATGGACATGCTCGGGATAGTCCAGAAAGCGGCTGTGCTTCTTGAACCCGAAATGGCGCTCTCGGCTGAGGGCGGCCGTGGTCGGAATGCGGGGGTGTCCCTGCCCGTCCGTCCCGATGGTGCGCAGCTTCTCGGCAAGCCCGCTTTCGTCATTCCTCAGATAGCGCTCCTCGCTCTCTGTGTGCTTGCGGAGCCACTGGTCGAGCTCTTCGGGATTCATGGCATCAGGCTCCTCCAAAGTACGAAATGGTCAATGCATGCCGCTCCTTCTGTCATTGTAGCGCTCGGGGGCGCTCCCTATATTTGGTTCTGGTCGTGCCAGAGCGGCACGAAAGAGGAGGAGGACTCTATGGCAAGGAACTGGGGAGAGCTTGCCGCCAGCATCGTCGAGCTGGTGGGCGGCAAGGACAATATCACATCCTATACGCACTGCATCACGCGCCTGCGCTTCCGTCTGAAGGACGAGAGCAAGGCAGACGACAAGAAGATCTCCCAGCTTGAGGGAGTCATCCAGGTCATGCATGCCCAGGGCCAGTACCAGGTCGTGATCGGCACGCATGTCACCGATGTCTACGACGAGGTCGTGAAGATCCTGCCCGAGCTTGCGGGCGGCGAGGTCGAGGCAGACGATGAAGGCAAAAAGGGCAACATCGTCGGCAGGCTCATGGACATCATCACCGGCATCTTCACGCCGTTCCTTCCGGCATTCACCGCTGCAGGTCTGCTCAAGGCCGTTGCTGTCATGTGCAGCTCCTTCGGCTGGCTCGATCCGGCCAGCTCCACCTACGTAATCCTGAACTGCGTGGGCGATGGCTTCTTCCAGTTCCTGCCGATTGCGCTTGCCTATTCTGCCGGCAAGAAGTTCGGCTGCGACAAGTGGATCACGGTGGCCGTGGCGGCATTCCTCGTGCATCCGTCGATGGTCTCCCTCAACACGGCATTCCCGGACGGAGCGACCTTCTTCGGCATTCCGGTGCAGCTTCCTGCTTCAGGCTATCTGCAGTCGGTCATCCCGATCGTCCTGGCAGCCTATATCCAGTCCTGGATCGAGAAGCCGATCAAGAAGATGCCGGACGGCGTCCGTGGCCTCTTCGGCGGCATGATCGACCTGTTCCTGACTGGCATCGTCACCCTCTTCGTTGTCGGTCCTGTGGCCAATGTCATCTCTTCTGCCATCGCTTCCGGACTCCTCTTCCTGCTCAGCACCGTCCCTGCTGTCGCCGGCTTCCTGATTGGCGGCCTCTGGCCGGTCCTCATCATCTTCGGCATGCACTGGGCCTTCATCCCGGTCATCATATCGAACATGGCAACGATGGGCTACGACGTGATCCTTCCGATCACGGTCGGCACGAACTATGCGGTTGGCGCCTGCTGCCTTGCCATCTTCCTGAAGACCAGGAACTCCTCCGTCAAGGAGAACGCGCTCAACTGCCTGGCTTCTACCTGGCTGGGCGGCATCACCGAGCCTGCCATCTACGGCCTGCTGCTCAAGTACAAGCGTCCGTTTGCAGTCATGGCGATTTCCTGCGGCTTCTGCGGCGCCTTCGCGGCTGGTTTCGGCATGCACCAGGTCGCGCTGATCACGACCTCGCTGATCACCCTGCCGGCGGTCTATGCGATGTGCGGCCTGCCTGAGCTCATCGCCGCCCTGATTGCGGTTGCCGTTTCGTTTGCCGGCACCTTCACGGTCGGCTACAGCGACAAGATGCTCCTCGAGACCGAATAGCTTCCCCATGCTCTGGCAGCCGGCGGCTCCTGACGCCGGCTGCCGCTTTCCGCTCGAGAGATGGTTTGGACTTCTGCCAGAAAGGCTTTCACATGAAAGACGTTGAGCTGCACGCACTGCTGGACCAGATGACGCTCGGAGAGAAGATCGGGCAGCTCGTGCAGCTCAGCGGAGACTGCTTTGGCGGGGGAGATATCGCGACAGGTCCTGCAAGCAGGATCGGCGTCACGCAGGAAGATATCGATCGGTGCGGCAGCGTCCTCAATGTCGTGGGAGCAGACGAGGTGCGCCGCATCCAGGAAGCCCATCTTGCAAAGAGCCGCCTTCATATACCGCTTCTCTTTATGGCAGACATCGTCTATGGATGCAGGACCTGTCTGCCGATCCCGCTGGCACAGGGGTGCAGCTTCGACCCGGAGCGTACCGAGCTCGCCTATCGCGAGGTCGCTGACGAGGCCAGGGCCTTGGGCTGCATGGTGACATTCAGCCCTGCGGTCGATGTGGTGCGCGATGCGCGCTGGGGCCGTGTCATGGAGATGCCGGGGGGAGAGGACCCCTATCTGGGCGCGCGCTTCGCGGAGGCGATGGTCAGGGGCTTCCAGGCGGGGCTTTCCGAAGGCCAGGGCATCGCTTCCTGCGTCAAGCACTTTGCCGGCTATGGCGCGGTGGAAGGCGGGCGCGAGTACAACACGGTCGACATGAGCGAGAGGCGTCTGCGCCAGGAGTATCTGCCTCCCTATCGTGCTGCCGTCGATGCCGGGGCGAAGATGGTGATGACAAGCTTCAACACGATTGACGGCGTGCCGGCAACGGCGAACCGCTGGCTCCTGCATGATGTGCTGCGCACGGAATGGGGATTCGACGGTCCTGTCATCACGGACTATGCCGCAATCCTCGAGCTCATGAATCACGGCGTGGCGAAAGACAGGGACGAAGCCTCCGAGCTTGCGATGAAGGCCACGGTCGACATCGATATGAAGACCGACTGCTACGCCCACAGCCTGAAGCGCCTTGTGGATGAGGGACGCATCGCCGAGAAGGATATCGACGCTGCCTGCTGGCGCGTGCTTTCCCTCAAGAACGAGCTCGGCCTCTTCGAGGATCCCTTCCGGGGCTGCATCGATGGAAACGAGGCCCAGAAGCATCTGTGCACGCCGACACATCTTGCTTCTGCCCGTACCGTCGCAGACGAGTCGCTCGTGCTGCTCAGAAACGAGCCGGCGCATGACGGCAGGCCGCCCCTGCCGCTTCGCCGCGACCAGAAGATCGCCCTCATCGGCCCGTATGCCGACTCGCAAGACATCGTCGGCATGTGGGCAATCCATGCAGACAGAGATCCGGTCGTGACCGTGAAGCACGCATTCGGCGAACGTCTCGGCGAAGGCGGCTTTGCCTGCGCGAAGGGCGCAGATGTGCTGAGTGCGGAAGAGCTTGCACAGCTCGGCTCCTTTGCCAAGATGCTGGGGCAAAGTGCACCGGGTCCCCAGGAGCCTCTTATCGAGGAGGCGCTTGCTGCCTGCAGGGAGGCCGATGTGGCCGTGCTCTGCCTCGGCGAGCATGCGCTGCAGTCGGGCGAAGCGGGGACACGCACGAAGCTCAGGCTTCCCGGTGTCCAGCAGGAGCTCCTCGAGCGGGTGCATGCTCTGGGCATCCCGGTCGTGGCAGTCATCTTTGCCGGGCGTCCGCTTGTGCTCTCCGATGTCGTGCCCTTTGCCGATGCCATCCTCTATGCATGGTGGCCCGGCACCGAAGGCGGCGCGGCTATCGCGGATGTCCTCTTCGGCGACGTGAATCCTTCAGGCCGCCTCGCAATGAGCTTCCCTGAAACGGAAGGGCAGCTGCCGCTCTATTATGCGCAGTATCCGACCGGAAGGCCTGCCGGTGCCAATCATGCTGGACGCTTCGTCACCGGCTACCTCGATGCCGGAATCTTCGGGCTCTATCCGTTCGGCTATGGCCTGAGCTATCACCGGAGTCATCTTGGGAATCTGAAGCTCAGCTCGGATTCCTTCATGCCGGGTGGCAGCATCCAGGTGGAAGCCGAGCTGACAAATGACGGACCGGTGGTCGGAACCGACGTGGTCCAGCTCTATCTCCATGACTGCACCGGCTCTGTCACCCGTCCGATCAAGGAGCTCAAGGGCTTCAGGCGCGTGAGCACAGAGCCCGGCCAGACGAAGAAGGTGGCGTTTCGGATAGACGAGGACATGCTCGCGTTCTGGCGCCGGGACATGACATTCGGCCCAGAGCCAGGAACGTTCGGGGTGTTCGTGGGGCTTTCGAGCCAGGACGTGCTTTCGGCCACGTTCACCTTTGGAAAATGAAAGGAGACCAGATTCATGGGCAGACGCCAGATTGTCAATCCCTACCTTCCGAGCTGGGAATATACGCCGGACTGCGAGCCGCATGTCTTCGGAGACCGGCTCTATGTGTATGGAAGCCATGATGCAGCAGGCGGAAAGAGCTACTGCGTCGGCGACTATGTCTGCTGGTCGGCTCCCACAGACGACCTCACGCATTGGAGCTATGAAGGCGTCATCTATACCCGCTGGGACGATCCGAACAATGCGGAGCACGCCACCTATGCTGCCCCTGATGTGGTGCAGGGACCCGATGGGCGCTACTACCTCTATTACTTCTATGGCTTTTCCGCCATCGGCGTGGCGGTCGCAGACGAGCCGGCGGGACACTTCCGCTATCTTGGCCGCGTCCAGATGGAGGATGGCACCCTGATTGCTCCCGGCAACGGTCTGGGTGCACCGTTCGATCCGGCGGCGTATGTCGAGGATGGACGGGTCTGGCTCTACTATGGCTTCGGCGCACGTCCTTCAGACGCTGCGCGGTTCAAGGGACCGGATGAGGTGCTGGCGGGTTCCTATGTGGCAGAGCTCGAGTGCGACATGCATACCGTGAAGGGGGCGCCGAAGCCGTTCGTGCCCGGCATGCGCGATGCTGCCGGCACGAGCTTCGAAGCACATCCCTTCCTCGAGGCATCGAGCTTCCGGAAGATCCGGGGCAGATACTACTTCATCTATTCGAGCGCCCAGGGCCATGAGCTCTGCTGGGCGAGCACGAGCGCTCCTGATGTGCCGCCCACGTTCGGCGGCGTCATCATCAGCAACGGCGATGTGGGGCTTCGCGGCCATGAGCGGGAAGAGGATGCCGTCTTCTATCTCGGCAACAACCACGGCAGCATCGTCGAGGTCGAGGGGGTGCCCTATATCTTCTATCACCGCCATACCCATGGCATGCAGTTCTCGCGCCAGGACTGTGCAGAGCCGCTCTGCATCGGGGAGGACGGCAGCATCCAGCAGGCAGAGATCACGAGCCAGGGCCTGAATGGAGGACCTCTCGATCCGGAGAAGGAGATTCCTGCCTATGCCGCCTGCCATCTGAGGAGCGCCGAAGGCATCCTGCACTTCTCGTCGCGGTGTGTCTGGAGCCCCCTGCATCCGAAGCTCGTGCAGGAAGAGATTTCCGGCGTGCCGACCTCGTCGCGCCTCTTCATCGCGAACATGCGCGACCGCGCCGAGGTGGGCTTCAAGTATTTTGCCTTCTCCGGAGCAGGAGACGCGCTCGAGGCAGAGATCAGGGGGGATGCGGAAGGCGTGCTCGAGGCCCGCCTCGATGCACCGGATGGCCCTGTGGCTGCCCGGATTCCGGTGTCTGCTGCAGATAGCTGGCACAGGGCAAGCGCTGCGCTCGATGGAGCTGTCCGGGGCACGCATGCGCTCTATTTCGTCTTCCGGGGAACGGGCGCTCTCGATTTCTATGCGTTCCGTACCGTACACAGCGCAGAAGGCTGCTGAAAGGAGCACAAGATGGCACAGATGGGATCCTGGCACGGAGAGCCGTGCCTTGAGGTCGCAGGAAGGCGCTTCGTCGCGCTTGCCGGCGAGGTCCACAACTCGACGAGCTCGGATGAGGCTGCCATGGAAGCTGCCTGGCAGAAGGCCCATGAACTGGGCATAGCGACACTGGCAGTGCCCGTGACGTGGGAGCTGCTCGAGCCGGAAGAGGGCGTCTTCGACTTTTCTCAGGCAGACAGCCTGATTGCGCAGGCACGTACCCATGACGGGCATCTGGTCTTTCTCTGGTTCGGCACCTGGAAGAATTCCCAGGGCTTCTATGCGCCTGAGTGGGTCAAGCGTGACCAGAAGCGCTTCTGGCGCGCAGAGCCCATCCGCGGGCAGCGCCAGATCGAGATCGCGCGCTACCATGCCACCTATGGGACCTTCAGCGCGCTCTCGGACGAGACTGCAGCTGCCGATGCCCGTGCCTTCGCTGCACTGATGCGGCATCTGCGGGAGCTCGACGGCAAGGCGCAGACTGTCGTCGCTGTGCAGGTGGAAAACGAATGCGGCCTCATGTGCGCAGCACGCGAGCATTCGGAGCTGGCAGACGGGCTCTTTGCGCAGGAGGAGGTCCCCGAAGCCCTGCTCGGTGCCCTGAAGGCACACCTCGAAGAGCTGCCGGACGATGTCAGGGCCGTGGTAGGACAGGCTCAGGCAGGAAGCTGGGAGGAGGCCTTCGGCAGCAATGCCGTAGCAGACGAGCTCTTCCAGGCCTGGCATACCGCACGCTTCGTCGAAGAGGTCGCTTCGGCCGGCAGGCGCGAATATGCGCTGCCGCTGCTTGCGAACTGCTGGCTCGACAAGGGCAAGCCTGCAGGCAGCTATCCTTCCGGCGGACCGGTTGCGCGCATGATGCCGGTATGGAAGGTGGCGGCTCCCTCGATCGATATCATCTGCCCCGACATCTATGTACGCAGCTTCTGCGACGTCTGCGACGGCTACCACACAGATGCAAATCCCCTCTCGATCGTCGAGACGGCCACGCACAGCTATCTGGCTCCGCGTGCCATCTGGGCCATCTGCCACCACCATGCCCCGATCTTTGCGCCGTTCGGCTTCGAGGAGATGGGGGAGCCCTTCACAGCGACGCAGGGCTTCCTTTTTGGCATGGATGTCTCGGATCCGGCGCTTCAGACGCCGCAGGATCCTGTGCGCTATCGGCAGACGCTGGAGCTTCTCCAGGAGCTTGTGGATATGCAGACGGCATGCGACCTCGCAGGCAGCAGGCTCGATGCTGCAATCGCGGAACGGGGAACCGAACAGGCGCTTCCCTTCGGGCAGGCACTGCTCAAGGCCAGCTTCACGGAGGGCGTGCCGGGAGCCGTGGCTGTGCTCGATCTGGGTGCAGACAGCAGGGAAGGGACAGCCGAAGCCCTGATCCTAGCGTATGAGGCACGCCTTTCCCTTGCATCGGCAGACGGGAAGCGGCCGTATGCCGAGGTGCTGAAGCTCGAGGAAGGACGCTGCCCGGAAGGCGTGTGGCAGCGCGGAAGAAGGCTCAACGGCGACGAGCTCCAGATCCTTTCCTGCACCGAGCCCACGCTCCTGAAGGTCCGCGTGCTGCTCTTCTCCTAGGGCAGCTCTTCGCTTCGGACATCTGGCCTGCGCCTGCCTTGTCGCATATGGTCAGCACAGAGCTGTGTGTCCTGGATGTGGGCCATTGGCGCAGATGGGGAACTACCTGGAGATATCCAGTCGGCATGTGCCCTGAAAAGGGTGTGTCCGGCAGCGTGATGAGGTCATTTTCCGTCAACTCTTCGGTCCTTCTCCGTCATTGTCCTGAGGCTTGGCCTATCCGTAGAATCAGGTTGGACAGCTTGAGAAGGGATTGCCATGACAAAGATCGAGCAGGTGCTTGCCGGAACATCTGAGAACCATATCGCGCCCTTTCTCTGGGTGCACGGGGAAGACCATGAGGCATACCGCGAGACGATTCTGGCCATGCACAAGGCAGGCATCGGCGCGCTCTGCATCGAGGCCAGGCCCCATCCCGACTTCAACGGCGAAGGCTGGTTCTCCGATATCGCCTTCATCATCGATCTCTGCCGCTCTCTTGGCATGAAGGTGTGGCTGCTCGATGACAGCCACTTCCCGACAGGATTCGCGAACGGCGAGGTCGCAAAGAACCACCCTGAGCGCCGCAAGCGCTATCTCAGGCTCCAGACCTTCGATGTGATGGGCCCGCTCAAGTGCTCCCAGCTGAACCTCAGCTATGCCCTGATGGATCCCGAGGCGAAGATTCTCGCTGTGCTTGCGCAGAGGAGGGCCGAAGACGACGAGCCCGATGTCTCAGACACGCGCGACCTCACATCCCTTGTCCATGAGCGCAAGGACTGGAGGTTCGGCCGTCCGTCTACCGATCCTCTGGGAAGGCCGACAGGCGCCTCGGAAGGCCCCGTCACGGTCGTCGACCTCGACCTGCCCGAAGGTGCCTGGTACATCCAGGTGCTCATGGTGAGCTATCGTGGCGGCGAAAAGGAGACGGAAGGCTATCTCAATCCGCTCGAGAAGGAGGCAACCCAGATCCTCCTCGATACGGTCTATGAGCCCATCTTCGAGCACTTCGGCGACGAGTTCGGTCACACCTTCCAGGGCTTCTTCTCGGATGAGCCCCGCTTCGGCAACATCCATGGTTCGGAAGGCGCTTCGATTGGCAGGAATCCCCAGATGGTCCTTCCCTGGACCGAAGCCGTGCCCGAGCGTATGGTGGAGCATCTCCCAGAAGAGATGGGGAAAGACGACATTGTCCGCTATCTGCCGCTTCTCTTCTTCGGCGAGAGCGCAGAGGCCCATGCGATACGCTATGCCTACATGGATGCTGTCAGCGAGCTCTGGAGCGAGAACTTCGACGGCGTGATTGCTGACTGGTGCCACCGCCACGGCGTCAGGCATATCGGCCATACGATCGAGGACAACAACGCGCTGGCTCGCCTGGGGTATGGTGCCGGCCACTTCTTCAGGGCAGAGGCTCATGCCGACATGGCAGGCATCGATGTGGTGATGCAGCAGCTTGTGCCCGGGTATGACAAGGGGGTCTTCCGCGCCTTCCACAAGCCGGGCTGGGATGCAGAGTTCTTCACCTATGTCCTGGGCAAGATTGGCGGCTCGCTCGCCCATATCGATCCTGCCAAGCACGGGGCATGCATGGCAGAGGTCTTCGGTGCCTATGGCTGGGAAGAGGGCCTTCCCCTCATGAAGTACCTCGCCGACTACATGCTCGTGCGTGGCGTGAACTACTTCGTGCCGCATGCGTTCAGCCCGAAGGCCTTCCCGGATGGAGACTGTCCGCCGCACCTCTATGCCCATGGCATGAACCCGCAGTATCCAGAGCTCAAGGTCCTTATGGATTACATGAACCGGCTGGCAGCCCTTCTCTCGGGCGGCACCTATGCAGCACCGGTTGCCCTCTACTTCAATGCCGAAGGGGAATGGTCGGGAGACTGGCAGCTTGCGCAGAAGCCTGCCCGTGTCCTTGCCCGCAGCCTCATCGAGTATGACTTCATCTCTGCAGACTGGCTCATGGAGGCAAAGGCAGAGGAGGGCGAAGACGGCGTGTGGCGTCTCGTGGCAGGCGCCGAGCGCTTCCGTGCCCTCGTCCTTCCCTGGAGCGAGGCGCTGCCCGAAGCGCTGCTGATGAAGGTTGCCGAGCTCTCCCAGAACATTCCGGTCTGGTTCCTCTGCGGCCTCCCCGAGCGTACGAGCGAGGGGCATGAGGTGCCAGATCTATCCTGCGTGCACATCGCTTCCCTGGATGACCTCGCAGACAAGCTCTATGATGCAGGCATTGGAGAGCTCCTGCCTTCTGAGCCGGAGCCGTGGCTCAGGAGCTACCACTACGTGCTCGATGGGGTGGACGAGTACTTCTTCGTGAACGAGAGCCCCTCCGAGCGCGTCCAGTGCACGCTTATGGGTGCACCAGAAGGCAATGGCTATGTGTTCGACGCCTTCTCGGGCCGGCTCTTTGCAGATTCTGAGCCCTTCGCGCTCGATCTGGCACCGGGTGCCTCGAAGTTCGTGCTTGTCTCGAAGGCCCCGCTCGAGGCAGAGGAGGCTCTGCCTGCATTCGAGGCTTCCAGCCGCCGTGTCCTCACGAGCTGCACTGCCGAGCTTTCCTCCTTCGAGTCGAGGGGCACGGAGTGGAGCGCACCGTACAGGCTCTCGAAGCCTGCCTTCGCAACGAACCTGCCAGGACAGGAATCCTTTGCAGGATATGTCCGCTATCGTTTCAGCTTCGAGCTCACGGAGGCGGAAGCTGCAGCTTCAATCATGCTCGAGCTTGCCGATGTCGCAGGCGTCGTGCGTGTGCAGGCAAACGGACGCGAACTCGGCGTGCGCATCGTGCCGGACTGGAGCTTCAGCCTCGATGGGGCGGTGCATCCGGGACGCAACGAAATCCTCGTCGAGGTCGCAGGAACGCTCGGACGCGCGATGGATGACTTCGTGGGGCAGTTCCTGCCAATCTCGCCGACCGGCATTGACGGCGCAGAGCTCGTCTTCGGCGCCTAGACAGCAGCATAGAGAGTCTTCTGGCCCTGCTTTTCCTGCGAGAAAAGCAGGGCCTTCTGCTATGAGGCTATCTGTCAGATGGGCCGAGAGGGTAGAATGCAGCTGTTGCCAATGGAAAAGGAGGTGTTAGAAATGGCAAGAAAACTGACTGATGTCGAGCATGCCCTCATGGAGCTCGTGCGTGATGAGGTGTCTCCTCTGATCCCGCCTGCCAAGCGCAATCTGGCTTCTGGCTTTGCAAGTGCGCTCGTGCGTCTCAAGGACTACCGCACGGACAGGAAAGGCCTCGAGAAGCTTCTTTCGAAGGTCGGGCTCGACGACAGCGAGACGCAGGACAGCATCTGCTCCGAAGTCCTGGTCTGGTATGGACAGGACAATGTCTTTGGCATCAAGGACGAGCTGATCGAGGCTGCCTATGCCAAGGCGACCGAAGAGGCCGAAGAAGAGGCGGCAGAGGCTGACAGGGAAGAAGACATTGTTCCCGAAAGCGAACCGGTCGCATCTGAAAGCGTTGCAGTAGCCGTGGCAGAGCCGGAGGCCGAAGCTGCACCGCAGGAGGAGGCTCCTGAAGAGGAGCCGAAGCCGAAGAGGACCCGCAGGCGGAGGACGAAGAAGGCTGTGCCTGAGGCTGAAGAGGCCGAAGGCCCATCCAATGCTTCCGAGGCAGACAATGTGCAGGAGCAGGAAGAGGCACCGAAGAAGCCCCGCCGCCGTACGCGCAGGAAGGCAGAAGCTGCTGCAGCAGAGCCTGAGGCAAAGGCTGCAGAAGAGCCTCAAGAGGCAGGGGAGGCCAAGGCAGAACCTGCAGATGAGGCTGCCGAGGCACCGCGCAAGAGGCGCCGCCGCACCCACCGCATCGTGAAGGCAAAGGAGGATTCCTCCGAAGAGACGCCGGAAGAGGTGCCTCTGCAGGAGGCAGAAGCACCTGCCGAGGCAGCATCCGTGCTCGAGCCTGAGCGCGAGGCAGAAGCCGAGGAGGCAGCTGCTGAAGAGGCAGAGGCTGACGAGGCTCTGGGCATCGACAGCGATGCAGCCGTTGAGGCAGATGAAGAATCTGCTCCGAAGGAGGAAGGGGCGCCTGCGGCGAAGCGTCCGCTTCCGCCGAAGCCGTCCCACTCGCGCGACCTGCGCAAGATTCCCTATGTGCGCAGGGGTGGCGAGACCGACGCAGAGATCAGGCAGAAGATTGTCCAGCTCGATGAGAGGTTCTGGATGAACGGATGGCTGCTCTCGCATCCGAAGGCCTATGTGCTCTTCGAGCATGAGATCGAGACGATGAACTCCATCCTCCAGGACGGGATGCTCCCTGGAGACATCACCCGCCGCCAGCTCGCCTACCAGATGGGAGGCGACGAGAAGTTCTTCGAGTATGGCTCTGACGGATTCCGTCTTCTTCGTGCCCTCGGTATGGAGGACATCATCCGTCACCGTCCGCTTCCGAAGTCTGACCTCGTCTACCATGCGCCAAGGAGACGGAAGCACATGCGGGTGCTCGTGACGGAGAACCTCGACCCCTACCTCGATGTGCATGACCTCATGTACGAAGATGGCAGGACGACGATCCTGGGCGAGCGCATCCATGCAGTCGTCCTCGGCGGCGGCACGCCCATCATCGAGCACAACAGGCTCTCGCTTCTGCTCGATACCTTGGGTGCTGACACGATCGAGGTGCTCTACTGGGGCGATATCGACCGCGCCGGCATCTCGATCATGAACAAGCTTGAGCATGAGCTCAATGGCAAGTACGGGTTTGCCCCGTTCGCCCCTGCCTACGAGCTCATGGTGAAGAAGGCGTCCGAGCGCTTCCCGGATGCCCGGGACAACGAGACGACGAAGCAGGTGAATATCGAGGACTATGATATGACCCCGCTTCTGAATGTCCTTTCCGACGAGGCGGCTGCCTATGCAAAGACGGTCGTCGATTCCTGCGAGCTCATTCCGCAGGAGATTCTCGTGAAGCAGGATCTCTAAAAAAGAGCCTGTATTGTTAGAGATACTTATTCGAGGCACGCTTTCCCTGATGGGGAGGCGTGCCTCTTTCTTTCCGCATGCTCTTATATATATGCATCATGACCTGCACATATGCTGCTCCGAAGAGACGGCCTGCTCCTTCAGGACGAAGCTCCAAAAATATTGAGAATTGTTCTTGACTAGTGAGAATGGATATTGATAATAATAATCGTTCTCAGTTAAGGAGCAGCACAGCAGAGCTGCAGAAAAGAAAGGGGATGGGACATGTCTCTCATCAACAAGGAGATCTCCGATTTCAGCGTCCAGGCCTACCAGGCGGGCGAGTTCAGGACTGTTACCAAGGCTGATGTCCTCGGCAAGTGGGCTCTGTTCTTCTTCTATCCTGCAGACTTCACCTTCGTCTGCCCGACCGAGCTCGAGGAGCTTGCAGAGAACTATGAAGGCTTCAAGGCGGAGGGCTGCGAGGTCTACTCCGTCTCCTGCGATACCCACTTCGTCCACAAGGCATGGCACGACGAGTCCGAGCGCATCCAGAAGGTCGCCTATCCGATGCTCGCTGACCCGGCACATGTCCTTGCAGAGGACTTCGAGGTCCTGATCGAGTCCGATGGCCTTGCGGAGCGCGGCGCCTTCATCGTCGACCCGGATGGCAAGATCCAGGTCTACGAAGTCACCGCAGGCGGCATCGGCCGCAATGCGAAGGAGCTTCTGCGCCTTGTCCAGGCCGCGAAGTTCGTCCGCGAGCACGGCGACCAGGTCTGCCCTGCAAAGTGGCAGCCGGGTGCCGAGACCCTGAAGCCGTCCCTCGATCTTGTGGGCCAGCTGTAAGACAGAAACGTTTCGGGAAGGCCAGCGGAAGCTGGCCTTCTCTCTGAGGTGGCAGCAGACGAATACGAAGGAGGTCTGCCATGGAACAGGAAGAGAAGATCTATGATGCGGTGATCGTCGGCGGCGGCCCCGCTGGACTCACGGCGGCGCTCTATCTGGCACGTGCCCGCTACCGCGTCCTTGTGGTCGAGCGCGAGCACTTCGGAGGCCAGATCACGATCACATCAGAAGTCGTGAACTATCCAGGCGTCCTTGCTGCCTCGGGCACAGAGCTTACCGATACGATGCGCCAGCAGGCCGAGGCCTTCGGTGCCGAGATGCTGCTCGCCGAGGTGGAGAAGATCGACCTCTCGGGCGACGTGAAGCACGTGAAGACCAGCAGGGGAGAGCTCTCGTGCCTCGCGGTGCTTCTGGCAACCGGTGCAAGCCCGCGCCGTGCCGGCTTTGCTGGCGAGGAAGAGTTCCGCGGCCACGGCGTTGCCTACTGCGCAACCTGCGACGGCGAGTTCTTCTCGGGACGTCCGGTCTTCGTCGTGGGCGGCGGCTTTGCGGCGGCAGAGGAAGCCGTCTTCCTCACCCGCTATGCCTCGCATGTGACCGTGCTTGTGCGCGAGGATGACTTCACCTGCGCGAAGGCGACAGCCGATGCGACACGTGCGAATCCTGATATCACCGTGCATACGAATGCCGAGCTCGTCTCGGTATCTGGTGACTCCGTCGTAAGGAGCCTCGTATGGAAGGACGAAAAGACCGGCGAGACTCATGAGGTGAAGCCTGAGGATGGAGGGACTGTCGGCGTCTTCGTCTTTGTTGGCTATGCGCCGGCAACAGAGCTGGCGCAGGGCCTTGCCGAGCTCGATCCTCAGGGCTATGTGATCACAGACGAGCACCAGATGACGACAGCAGACGGGCTCTTCGCGGCAGGAGACATCTGCCAGAAGAGGCTCCGCCAGGTCGCTACCGCAATCGGCGAGGGCGCTGCCACGGCGACGGAGATGGAGCGCTATCTCAAGGCAGCGCAGGAAAAGACCGGCATCCATCCTGTCCAGCCGGCAACGAGGGTCCAGAAGGCAGCCTCCAAGAAGGAGGAGAAGGTCTCCTCTGATGGTCCCATCGACGACGCGATGCGCTCGCAGCTGGCAGCGGTCTTCGAGCGCATGGAGAAGCCTCTTGTCCTCGAGCTCCATCTCGACGACGGAGAGATTGCATCCGAGCTTGCCGCCTACATGGAGGCGCTTGCTCAAGAGAGCGACAAGCTTTCGGTCACGCGTGCCGATACATCTTCCGACGATCCGGCAGAGCTCCCCTATGTCTCAGTCCTTCGGGATGGTGTGCCCTGCGGCATGAGCTTCCACGGCGTGCCGGGAGGGCATGAGTTCACCTCGTTCGTGCTCGGCCTCTACAATGCTTCCGGTCCCGGCCAGCAGATAGCCGCCGCAGACCGCGAAGCCATCGCGGCAATCTCGCGTCCGGTGAAGATGAAGGTGCTTGTCGGCCTGTCCTGCACGATGTGTCCTGAGGTCGCCGTCGCGACGCAGCGCATCGCAGCAGAGAATCCCAAGGTCGAGACTGCGGTCTACGACGTGAACCGCTTCCCGGCACTCAAGGATGCCTACGACGTGATGAGCGTTCCCTGCCTTGTTATCAATGACGGAGGCGACGAGCGTGTCGCCTTCGGTAAGAAGGGCTTGACGGAGATCCTCTCCCTCATCGGCGTCTAGGAAAACCTCAGAGACTGTACTTTTTGGGAGGGCCTCCGGACCCTCCCTTTCCATGTCAGCGCTCTGCGCAGGCCCGAAGTGCCTGATGGGGCTGCAAGAAAGGCAGGGGATGGAAAAGGCCTGATGGATATCAGCGCGTGCTCTCTGTCCTGTGTTCTGTTCTGCCTGCCGAATCCAGACAGCATCTTTCCTGGAGCATACATGGGGCAGGACCGCTGCCGCAGGTCAGCCCTTAAGCTTCCGGAAAGAGCGCTGCGGAGGTGCCGCTGTCTTCCGGCAGATGGGATGGCAAAAAAGAATCGCCCGGACCTCCTGACGAGATCCGGGCGATACGAGGAAGGGCACAGGAAAAGATCAGAAGCTGCAGTGGCCATCGAGCGTGCAGTGCGCGCCAGCAGCAGCGGGCTCTTCAGCAGGCGCTGCTTCCTGAGCCTCGCCTTCCACGACATGCTCCTTGAGGTAATCGATAATGTCAGAAGACTCATAGAGGGCCTTGCCGTCGATGAGAAGGCATGGCACCTGGCGCTTGCCGCCAACCTCGATGAGGTGCTCGCGGTCAGCTTCGGACTCATCGATGTTGTGGAGCGGCAGCTCGATATCGTTTGCCTCCATGAAGGAGAGGACCTTGTGGCACCAGGGGCAGCCGTTCTTTACGTAGAGCTCGAGATTCGAAGACATGGAATCCGCCTTTCGTTCGCTGTTGTTGCCTTCCTTGTTCCCGCAATCAGCAATTGGTACACAGAAGGAAGCATATTCATGCTTCATCCATGGATGCATATGCCGTGTCCGAATTCATGCCGCCGGTTGACCGTCTAAATATATTGTGCACAATAGATATGTCAGAACACGATGCAAGGAGGATCTCATGAAGTGCGCAGTCCGCTACTGTTCCCGTTCCGGCAATACCCGTCTTCTCGCAGAGGCTATCGCAGAGGAGCTCGGCGTGCCGGCCGTCTCTGTCGACGCTCCTGAGGCAAAGCTCTCAGGCCACATCGATGTCCTCTTTATCGGCGGTGCCCTCTATGTTTATGGCCTCGACAAGAAGCTTGTCTCCTATATCAGGACGCTTGACGGCGACATGGTGGGACGGGCGGTCCTCTTCTCCACGACCTGGCTCTCGAAGCACTCCTTCGACCTTATGAGGAAGGAGCTCGAGGCACGCGGCATCGTCGTCGCCGAGAGGACCTTCTATGCGAAGAACAAGCCGTCTGCTGAGCGCTTGAAGGAAGCAAAGGCCTTTGCCGACGATATGGCCAAGTAGAGGGAGCAGCTGATGGGTTGCATCCGTCCAGCCAGGAAAGAGGACCTTGCCCGCTGCATGGAAATCTATGCAGCAGCGCAAAGATTCATGGTGAAGGCAGGAAACCCGAACCAGTGGCAGGTGGGTTTTCCGACCGAAGAGATGATAGCGCGCGATATCGAGGGACATCATCTGATGGTCTGGACAGACGAGGATGGTGTGCCGCAGGGCGCCTTCGCCTTCCTGCCCGGTCCCGAGCCTGACTATGCGAAGATCTATGAAGGTGAGTGGCAGGACAATGGACACTACCGGGTCGTGCACCGCTTTGCGACAGCGAAGCAGGGCCTCGGCATCGGCTCTGCCATGATGCGCTGGGCGCTCGATGAGGCCAAGGCAGAAGGCATGGCAGTGCGCATCGACACCCATAGGGACAACATCCCGATGCAGGGACTGATCAGGAGCTGCGGCTTCGTCTATTGCGGCATCGTCCATATCAGGCGCAACGGCGAGGAGCGCCTTGCCTTCACGCATACATTCTGAGGGCGGTCGCTGTTAAGTGACTGAACATCCACACATCCCGCCCACATGTGTGATGGAAGTGCGGGCACAACGTGTCCGAGGTGTGGAGAAACATGCATAAAAGTGCCCTTTGAACAGGGATAACGCGTCATCGGGTATAACTGATGTCGGCGCGGGAAGCGCCCTGAACAAGTCCCCCAAAGGGCTCTCAGGATTGCATTTTATCTTGGGAATCCTATATGCTCCGGTGCTTTTGCCTCCTTGCACACCGGAGCATTTTCATATCGAAAATCAGAGCGTGGCGCGAATCTGGCGCAGATGCTCCTTCATCTTGGGAGCGATCCTTCTGCTGTCGAGCGCCTTCTGTATCGCTATGCGCTCCGTCTTTACGTGAAGCGTCTTTGCCTCGAGGAAGGGAAGGACCGATGCCTCCTGGGTGACGAGGGCCTCTGCCACAAACCAGCCGACCATCATCTCGATATAGTACCTTCCGTCATCTGCCTCCTGCGCCCAGAGGAGATGCTCGGGCCTGAAGCCATCGGGCAGAAGATAGCGCATGAGAAGAGAGATGCCGAAGCGGCGCGTGTATTCATGCTCTGCTTGCATCCACTTCCGGGAAAGCGCCTCGAGATGCTTTGGTGCGAGCTTCCTGAACGCTTTCGGGACAAGCGCATCGCAGACGGCCCAGTTGTCGACGAAGGGCAGAAGACGGCCGAGCTCTGCAATCGTGCGCTCTGCATCCTTCTCCTCGTTCAGCACGAAGGCATGGAGGAGGTATTCCTCGTAGTACGCATGGGGAAGCTCTTCGAGGAAGGCTGCCCTGTCAGGGGAGCGCAGAATCTCTTTCGCAAGGCGCCGCAGGCGCGGCACACGGACGCCGAGCATCGTGGCAGGGTCCGCTGTTGCGACAACGCGCGCATTGAACGTGCGGTACTGGCTCTCGGTATCCCTGAGTTCGAAGAGCCTCTGCTCGATCCAGTCCATGAGATCCTCCCTTCCCATAACAAGCATAGCCTGAAGAAAGAGGGACGGCTGCAGGATGTCGGACTCTCCAATCAGACGGATTGATGATTCAAATGCGTCCGAATATGGTCTTCTGCAATAAGTATCAATAGGCTAACATCTTCCCGTCGCTTATTGAGACGGGAGTGTCGGCATATGAAGAAGCCAAGTACGAAAGCACGCCTTGCAACCGATATCGTCGTGGCGGTGTTTCTCATCGTGACCTATCTGACGGGCCATGCAGATCCCCATGTGCATGCGCTCTTCGGCTTCCTGCTGGTCGCAGCGGTTGTCGTGCATGCCGTGCAGGCACACAGGAAGGTCGTGGCAACGACACGCAACGTGGCGAAGAAGTCCATGAACAGAGAGACGAGGCTCGACTGCTGCCTTGGCCTTGCGATGGCAGTCTTTCTGATCGCGGCGCTTCTGAGCGGCGGTGCGCTCATGCATATGCGCATGGCGGAAGGTCTCAGCTTCGACGAGGCGGCATCTACGCCTCAAGGCATCGTGCATATGTGCTCAGCTGTGCTCTTCCTCATCTGTGCGATTGTGCACATCGTGCTCAACAGGGCAGGACTCGACAAGCTGCTGCCCGCCAAGAAGGCATAGAGCATATTCTGGGGACATCCTGCGAAGGGACGGAAAGGCCTGCAGGCTTTACCGTCCCTTCTCTTTCTGACGATGCATTAAGGCCATCCCTCGAGCAGGCATTGCCATACGGCAGCGCTTTTTGGGTGATCGGCCATAGTCGACAGAAAGGGCAGCCTGAATCGATTATGGCCGATTCAGGCTGCCCTGGCATAAGACTGAAACCCCGTGCCTCTACTTCTGCGGGAAGGTCAGGATGTCAGCTCCTCCTGAAGTTCCTGTCTCGAGGCTGCCTTCTTCCTCTTCACTATCACCTCTGCTTGCCCTGTACCAGTGCTGCATGCGCTCATTCACCTCATCGAGGTCGAACGGTCCGTAGTTCTCGGTGCCAGCCCAGGTCACCGCACCGTCGTGGTCGGGATCCGTGACATCGGAGAGCGCTGACAGGAACTCCCTGAAACCGTAGGAGCCGCCCACATCTTCCGGAGGCGCTGCTCCTTCTCCTGCCGTGCAGCAGGGGAGGGTGCCCGGATAGGAGCGGATCGTCTCTGCGAGATGGATCGAATGCAACCAGGAGTCGCCGAAGTCGTACTCATAGACGGCATTCTTCGTCCTGGGGAACACCTCGTCGATGGTCATTGACTCCGCATCGACTGGCCCATTATGGGCGATGGCCGCGAAGGCCGCTCCTGCACCGTCTGCATCGCTCACAATCTCGATCTTTCTACCGTGCGTCGTGAGGCGGAATTCGAAGAGATGGGAGTCTTCCCAGAGGAAGGCCGACTGGATGATCTCATGGAACTGTCCGAATGTGATGTGCTGCGGCACGACGATGTCGCGCCAGCAGGTGAGGTCGTGTCCGAGATCGAGCACGATATGGAACTTGAAGGCAGGATTCTGGCGCTTCTTCTCCTGCTTCTTCGAGCTTGCGGCTACGGTCGTGAAGATGTCCTCCTGGAAGGCACTGAAGAGTTCCTTCATGAACTCGCCGGTGGCAGCACCTGCCGGCGTGAGCTCTATGCGCCCTGCAGGGTCCTTGGATACGCGGATATAGCCGCTGCGGACAAGGTCTGCGAGCGCCTCTCTTGAAAGTGTCCCGGTGCTTACCTGCTTCGTCTTGCTGCCTCTGCCCTCCGCCTTCGATGTCGCGGCGAGATACATGAGCGTGAGCATATCGAGCAGATCCCTGCTGTCTGTGTCCATTGCACGTGCCTCCATCCGGTCATTTCTGCAT
>NZ_JBEVTM010000012.1:0-77009 GCF_040884255.1 Olsenella sp. AGMB03486 | reverse complement strand
ACCGCGCTGGCTGCGTCCCGCTCGGTGCGGGGTGCCTCAGCGCGAGAAGAAACTTTACACGGCTCCGCTCCCCTGCAATGCGGGAAAGTGGGGCTTCACATCTTCTACACAATTAATACGAAAGCACCCATTCTTGAACCGTGAAGTCTATGGAATTGTACCGAGCCTTTGCAGACTCCTAACAGGCCTCCCAGTCGAACGGCAACTTTTCTGGGGTAAGCGGTATGCTCATGCTGCAGTTTAAGAGTTCTGGCCTGCTTTTATCTGCTTTCAATCAGCCCGCTGCAAGACTTCGCTCTGTCGCTTGCATGTTACCATCGTCTGTGAGTGGCGGCTCTTTCCTCCTGCCCGCTCGACGTGCCAGCCCCTTCTCCACATAGACATGCGCCAGGGTGCCGGCATTCAATCTGCCGGCACCCTGGCTCACAAAGGTTCTGTCTGTCTTTATAGGCCTGGCCTACCAGGTCAGCCTCTTCATGGAAGCGCTGATGGCATACTGCCGCAGCCTCGATGTGGCATTGCAGTGCAGATGCTCCGATATCGCTATCGCAAGCCTCAGCAGCCACCATTGGAAATCAGCCTTCATGGCGAGATCCGTCCTTTCCTGCTGCAGCAGAGACCCCTATCTCGAACGGGAAGGTCCCCGCGCGGTTGAACGCCGAGATGAACATGCGTATTGCGTTTGAGGGTGTCGTCCCGATCCGCTCGGTCGCTGCGAAGAAGCTCTCCTTCTCCTCAGGCAGTACCTTCGCGACGATCGGGGTCATCTTTTCTGCCACGCTTCCCCCGTGCTGCGATTCTGGTATGACTTCGTATTCCTTAGTATTACTTCATAGAGAATGATAGCAGACGCCAGATGGGCACCTTCGACAATTTGGAAATATCGGCAGGGCGCAGCAATGCGTGCGCTAGGCTCATACTGTGAGAGAAGCTGAAGAAAGGGAAAGCATGGGAATTCTGGCAAGCATCAAGAAGCTGGTCCATGGACCTGAAGAGGAACCGTTCGCTGTTCCTGAAGGACCCTGTGCCCTCAAGATCCAGGTCATCGACGAGAAATGCGCAGCAAAGATTGCTGGCAGGACCACGCTTCTCGTCTCCACGAAGCCGCAGCGCATGAAGGACACGAAGAAGGGCACGACGATCGACTCCGGCGAATTCCAGGGATTCCCTGCCCGTCTCGGCAAATGCGCCTTCGCAATCGTGCCGACCGAGCCTGTCGCCACCCTGCTCACGAGAGAGCCCTCGCTATCTGTTGTCTGCGAGCGCAGGGGTGATGGGCTCTGCATCCTCGTGCCAGGCAATCCCTGGTTCGAGGCTGCATCCGCCGGCATCGAGAGCCTCCCTGCCGATGTCGATGTCATCCGTGCCTATATTGCAGACAAGGACTGGCAGGGCCTTGGCGGCGGCACGAAGCCGATCGAGCCGCTCGACGTAGAGATCGTAGGCGGCGCACATGATGCGGCAGGCGGCCAGCTCATGAACTTCTATGCCGGAGACCACCTCGTTGCGACGCTTCCGAACAAGAGCTACTCGTTCCAGAAGATCCGGAGGAAATATCCGGACCACCTGCTTGCAGCAACCGCAGAAGAGCTCGAAGAGGACCATCGCGGCTCCCGCTACTGCATCAATGTCTTTGTCTCGTAGCCTGCGCAGTGCAGCCATCTTCCATCTTTTTGCTAGAATGCCTACGTTGCGTAGGCATGCTCCCTTCCAGGAGCCAAGCTACGAGGAGTCTTGCTATGGAGTCCGGAATGCCCGACATGAAGAAGCGCTATATCACTGAAGAGGGCACGATCAGGACGCTCGAAGAGATCATGAGGCTCTGCTCGCAGGCAGGGAATCAGGCTGACGACCCTGCGCTTGCGCTCTGGTGCTTCGGGGCACATCCCGAAGACGGTATCGAGGACCCTGCAATCGACACAGCAGAATTCCGGGCCTGAGATTTCCGGATAGAACGAATGAAGGCCGGCACGCTCGATGCGTACCGGCCTTCTGCATGCCTCTTTGTTCTTGTTTGTTCAGTCAGCAGCCCAGAACGTGGCTCCCGTACCATCGAACGTCAGATGGCGGCCGAGATACAGCTCGGCAAAGGTGCGTGCACGGCCAAGCGACTCCTCTCGGGGAGCCTCTGCGTCGGTGAGCTCCAGACGGAAGGTCTGTCCGCCGCAAGCGTCGTGCATATGCACCGTGACCGGAATGCCAGCTTCGATGAGCGCACGCTTGAGTCCGATGATCTGCTGCATGCCAATAGGACGTACCATGTCTCCCCCAAAAGATCTAGAAGGCGCCTCCGCCTCCGCCACCGCCGAATCCTCCTCCGCCTCCGCCGGAGAAGCCGCCGCCGAACCCGCCGCCCGAGGACTCCATGCTCTTCGCAAGGGCTGCGGTGCTCACTGAGTGGGCCGACTCGACGCTCTTGCCGAAGGCATCCATCGGCGTGCTGTAATGGCCAGGGCCCCAGAATGCATACCAGTACCACGGAGAATACGGGTCTGCCGAAAGCGTCTCATAGAGCTCGGGGGCTGCAACCTTGAGCTGGGCGATGACCTTCTCGGACACGCCGAGCACGACCGCCATCACGAGCAGGCGGTTCCAGAGCACCACATCCTGGGGCACAGCCTCCTTGAGACGGGTGAAATCGAGAAGCCAGCGCCTGAGCGCCTCGAGCTTTGCCTCGACCTCGATGCCTTCCTTCGTCTTGCTGCACATCTTCTGCGGAAGGAAGCCAGAGACCACTGCCGCCGCCACTGCCACAGCAAGGCCGGCAAACGCCACACCAGCTGTGATCTTCTCAGCAATTCCCAAGAAGATCAGGATGCCAGCAAGGACGATGCTCAGAGCGCAGCAGGCATACGGCACCTTCTTGTTGGGGTTGTCCGCGAGAATGTAGTTCTTCTTGCTGCAGGCACCCGTGACAGCGCCTTCCCATTTCTCGATTGCGTCGCTATAGCGCTCAGGAGCGTCCTTTGCCGCCTTCTCGATCGAAGAGAACCAGAGGCGCGGCTGCCCGGACGGCGCTGTATCCCCATCTGCCATGCCTTCGATCTCGTCGAAGAGCAGCGACAGGGTCCTTGCGTCAATCTCGCCTGCAGCATCTGTGCCGGCAGGTCGCTTTACCAAATCGAGGTAGTAGCGCTCGCGCTTCTTCTTGCCGAGGAAGCCCTTCTTCTCGGGCACGACGCAGCCAAGCTGTACATAGCCCAGATCGCAGAGACGCATGATCGATGCCGGAAGGGCATTTCCGTCCGGCTTGCCGTCTCCCCGAAGCGCATCGAGCACGGCGGGATGGTCATCGGTCGGCACATCGCGGAAATACTCGTCGTCGAACTGGGGGCGATGCTCGCGCTTGTCGCGCAGATAGGCACGAACAGAAAGGGCAATGAAGAGCGCTGCAAGAGCAAGCGAGCCGACGAGCGCGACCGTGCTCATGGTCCGGGCGCGCTCGCGCTTGGCATTGGCCTCGTCTGCCCACGCCTGCTCTTCCGACATGACGGAATCAAGCACCTCGCCGGAGCGCTGCGTTGCGCCCGAGAGCCAGGATTCGGGGAAGACGATGCGCGCTTCTGCATACTCATCGGTGCCGACACCCGGCACCGTATAGACGATGGCCGACCCATCGAAGGCCAGGCTCGCGTCGAGCGGACCGTGGCCCCAGGCACGCACATTCGAGCCTGCCTCGACGCTCTCGCCGGACGGCACCGGCAGATGGACCGTGCAGGTCACATTGTCGGATGCCACATCCCAGCCATCGGAGACGAACTTCCAGTAGAGCTCGCCTACATCCTCGTAGCGCTGCGCAAGGTCGGGATAGGAGTAGACGATGCGGAACGTCGCCGATTCATCCTCATGAGCGGAATAGAGCTTGATCTCGAGATAGGAGCCCTCATCCGTCACATCGAAGCTGCCGTCGATCCCTCCGGCATTGTGGGCGAACTCCGTATAGACGCCGTCCTCGACGATACCGACAGAGGCGATATGCGGTGTCAGCTCTGCCCCCTCATAGGTCCCTTCGGGCAGCTTCCAGTACACGCCGTGGTAGGAGCCATCGAAGTCGAACGTGCGGTCTTCGATGACAGAAAGCGTTCCATCTGACCCGATCGTCGCATCGATCGAGACCTTGTCTATCGAGTAGTCAGCCCAAGCCGTATGGGCAACAGCAAGGCATGCAATGAAGGCGAAGAGGCCGACAAGAAGCTGGCACAAGCCTCGAGGATGCCGTACAGGATGGTCCATGGAGGTCTCCAATCTGGTTAAGCCTGCCTATAGACAAGCTTAGCAAATCTGCCAGGGCCCGACCGTCGCGGCAGATGGTGCCTCATGCCCCGTCATCCACCCCTATCTCGAACGGCACGCCTGAGATATAGAAGATATCTCCCGTGCTGAGAAGCACGCTTCCCTCGATCGGCTTTCCTTCATAGATTGCCGGATTCGTAGCGCCGAGGTCCTGCGCGAGCACGCCGCCCGTCCCAAGCGAAAGGCGCAGGTGGTGGCGGGAGACCGAGCGGATATGGAGGACGATGTCGTTCTCCTGGGCACGCCCGATCGTGACGCCCCTCTCCCCAATGGGCACCGTCGCTTCAAGCTCGCCGACATGCGCCCGTACGAGGTAGGTGAAGGCAGGGCTTGCTGCCTTCTCTTTCTTTGCACTGTGCTGCGAGAGATCGAGCGTATCGTCTGCATCTCCTGCATCGTCCGGAACCGCTTCGGCAGCAGGAGCTGCCGCTTCGATGACACGTTCCTTTGCGGTCTTTTCGCTCTCTTCAGGCGCTGCCGGCTCCGCTTCCTGCACAAGCTCATGGGGAGGGCGCTCTATCGGCTGCGGATGGTCGAAATCATAGAGGCATCCATAGCAGATATGCATGTCCCGGAAGAGCCGCGCACCGCAGCGGGGACATACCTTCGTGAAGCTTGCATCCTGCAGGGCAACTTCCATAACGCTCACTCCTTGTCCTTGCGCGCACAGAGCACGAGCTCCGTCCGCTCGCCTGCCGAAAACCAGAGATCTCGAGATGCCGGCCGCTCGAAGATGGCAAAGCTTCCCGGCACCCGCCACTGCCTCCCCGGAGGAAGGCCGAGGCATACGCCGAGGATGCGTCCTTCGGCATCCGCCGCAGCCACATCGATCGGGTAGCGCATGCCAAAGCTATGGATTGCAGCGCACGGCAGAAGAACCACAGGCACTGCCGTGCACCTGCTCCCCAGAAGTCCCTTGAGGCGTGACCGCGCCGACACGAGCAGCCGGAAATCCCCATAGGGCTCCACGTGGACCAGAGCATCCCTTCTCATCTAGACCGTCCTTCCTGCCTGCCCGGCATCTGCCACGACTTCGCGCACATGCACGAGCTCGAAGTGAACCTCGGAGTCGATTCCTGCCACAACGAAGTGCCGAGGCCAGGGATGATAGGAAAGCGTGCAGCGAAAGTGCATGAGGTGCGGCTCGCCCAGAAGGGCCAGAGGCGCACTTTCGGCAGCTTCTGCCTCGACCGAAATCTCGATATCGTCTGCATCTTCAAACGCCTTGCGTATGGATGTCTCCGCTGCTGAAACTGCCTCCACGCTCCCATCTTCTGCTCCAGCTGCAGCTGCTTCGGCAAGCACTGCATCCGGAGCGACCCGGTCGAAGAGCACGCAGGCAGAGACATAGCGTGCAAGGTTCCAGAGGATGGCAAGAGAGACGAGAATGACCGGCATGAGCGCAGCCAGCTCCACCGCCATCTGTCCCCGCTCCTCTCTGAGCGCGTACATCATGCCGCGCTCCCCAGACCGACCTTGAGAGGCACCGCGGTGCCTCCCGGTACGAGGAGCTCTGCCACCTCGAGGCTATCCTCGTCTGTCAGGTCGGAAGCGATGCCGAGTGCCGAGGCAAGCCGCTCCGGCGCAGACGCATCCTCATCCAGAAGGCTGAGCAGCCGCTCCCTTTCCCCTTCCGTCTCGAGCCCCGCCTGCACAAGCACATGCTTCGTAGTCGTGAGCACAGGGCGGCGCGGCCTCAGGTCTGCCGGCTCGAGGCCGGCTGCGCTCGCACTCGCACGGAGCCTGTCGCGCAGCCAGGCCGCAGCGCTCCCGCCGAAGATGCCGCCAATACCGTCAAAGATCTCATCGGAGACGCTCTCCACGCTCTTCCAGCCTTTTCCATAGCCGGAAAGAATGCTGTTCCAGACCGAGACGATGCCTGCGACAGCAGAATCCGGCTCTCCAAGCTCCTGCTCCCAGGCATGCGCCGAATCCAGAAGGACGCTTTCGTCCTCGGTCTCGACAGGTGCCAGAACGGCAGCAGAGATTGCAGCACCAGGAGAGAGCGTTCTCGGCGCAAGGAAGCTGCCTGAAAGCATCTCTGGCAGAGCTGTCTCTGCAGGTCTCGATACAAGCGCAATCGTGCCCCAGGCACCAGGCGGACAGAATGTGACGTCTGCGCTCTTCAGCACTTCGAGCGCCTCATCGAAGCGTCCCTGCGCCTTGCCTGCCGCTTCATGCGTCTCGGCATCTGCATCCTCCATTGCAGCACGCGCTTTCTGGTAGCGCTTCGAGGCTTCCTCGATGATGCGCCACCAGTGCTCGAAGCCGCTCTTCGTATTCGTCGTCGCCGACGTCACAAGGCCCACCGCCTTCGTATCGAGTCCGCAGACCTCGCAGCGCCTGACCCTGCCCGCTTCGAGATCTGCCAAGGATGCTGTGCCGGATCCGTCTTTGGCTGCAGGGCATCCTGCAAAGGCATGGATTGTCATCCCGTCTGCCCCATCGGACGTCGGCCAGATACGCTCCGTGAAAAGAGCACTCTCGCGCGTCTCGCCTGCCGTATGCGGAAGTGCTGGCAGATCCATATCGACCGTCCCATCAGGCCTTTCCTCGTAATGCCCCGCATTCATCTGCTCTTCTGCAAAGCGGTAGTACGCGCTCCTTATGGCGGAGCGCGCCTCTTCCTCGACGCCTGCATCTTGGGGCACTTCCTCGGCAAGGCGCGCCGCATAGTAGGACCGCGCCCTTGCAAGCGGCGCTCCGAACGTCCAGGAAGCTGGCGAGGGATAGCTCGGATTGAGCGCATCGGGAAGGTCTGCCAGCTTCGCTGCCCGCTCCTTCAGGCAATAGGGCTCCTCTGCGCAGTCAGCCCGCCACGCCTCCTCCTTCGAAGACTCGGCTTCCTTCTGGGCCTCCTCTGACTTCTTCGAAGCATCGGCAAGCGCATCTGTTGCCTCGTCGAGCCCCTCTCCGTCGACCTTCTGGTCCATGCCCGAGAAATCCGACCTGCCCAAGACGGGATAGGGCACGACGATGCCTTCATAGGAGATGCGCTCTGTGCTCTCAGCCGCAATCGTTGCCATCCCTCGCCTGATGATGAGAAGAGGGAGAATCTCCTCGAGACGCGAAAGGCCCGCGGAGGCCGTCTCGACGAGGTGTCCACGCGTCTCCAGGAGCTTCATGCCGGCATCTGCCGAAGCAGCTCCTGCCACCTGCCCTCCAGGCACGGCAGATGCGACCATGCCAGCTGCGACCATGAGCATGCCGGCCGTGCCAAGCGTCTGCGCTGCCGCATCGAGCACCTGGACGCAGGCACTGTAGGCACCAGTCGCCTGGCTTGCGCTCAGGGCAGCCGCATCGGCCACGGCCTGGATGTCGGCACTCCGGGAGAGAGCCCAGCCTGCAGCAGCAAGGCTGAAGACAAGCGAGAAGCTCACGAGCAGGGAGACCGCGACAGCGACCGAGGTATAGCCGCTCTCTTCGTCGATGAAGAGAGACAGGGAAAGGGGCAGCCTGTCCTGTGCTCCGTCATCCAGCATCCCACACCTCGATCCAGTCATCGTATGTGCCTTCAAGCCATGCAGGGCGCAGCTCTTCTTCGACCTGCACCTTGAGGACGATTCCATCGCCGTCAGATCCAAGCGCGGAGGCAGCGATTGTGCTGAGAAGCGGCAGCGGCTTTGCGTGCCCCGCAATCGAGACCGTCACAGCCTGCTCCTCTGCCCCTGCAATCTCGATATCCCAGTCGCCATCAGAGAAGATCGCAATTCCTGGGATGGCCGCAAGCCTGCGGCGGCAGAACTCGTCGAGACGCTCTTCGTCTGCCGTACCGGCAGCAGCGCGTGCCGTCTCTGCCGCTGCCTCCCTCATGACCATCTCCGAATAGGCACAGCAGAGTGGCTGGAGCAGGAGCAGTACCAGAAGCGAGACAGCGGGAAGAAGCGCTGCTGCCTCGACGCTTGCCTGGCCCCGCTCCTCGGCAAGCTCAGAAGAGAAGCAGGTCATCGATTGCGCCCTGCCTGATATCTGCCAGAAGATGCGAGCAGGCTGCAAGGGCGCAGTCGAGAAGGCGCCCTTCGGCCCCCGCCTTCCAGAGCGCACCGAGCGCCACGACCGCGACCAGCGCCGCTCCAAGCAGGAGCGCATATTCGAGCGTCGCCTGTCCTGTCTCCTCCTGCCAGAGCCTCATGAGCCATCCGACCCTTCCACCGCTTCGAGATGGACGACCTCGACCTGCGTCTTGCCCGATCCGGTCTCCTTCAGGATGCAGACATCTGCCCATCCCTGCCCTTCGACGCTGAAGCCCCAGACCTTGCCGAGAAGGTCGAGATACTGCGCTTCGAGCAGCACGCAGTCTCCTCTGTCTTCATAGGACTCCATGAGCTGGGAGGAAGCGGTCTTGAGCGGCTTGTCCACGGTGTAGCTCTCCACCTCATCAGCTGAGATGTCCTCGGAAAACGTCCCTCCTGCATTCGCAAGCAGCTGCGCCGTCTCGGACGAGAGATCCTCCTCGGCGCTTCCGGAAGCTTCCGACCTCTCTGCATCCATCCCTTTGAGGAGAAGGCCGAGAACAAGCACCGCTGCCAGGATGGCCACTGCCAGAAGGAGCTTCCTTCTGCTTTTCATGCCGCTCATAGCGAGTTGATGCCCTGGGCGATGGCATCCCAGAGCGAGCTCAGCTTGTCGCGGAATGCGAGGATTGCGACAATCGCGATCACGACAATGACGCCGACAAGGATTGCGTACTCTGTCGTTCCCTGCCCCGTCTCCTCGCGGCGGAGCGTATGTGCCGCCTCAGCAAGCGCTCTATATGCTTTCATGGATCCACCTTTCTCATATGAGCTGTGCCTGCGACCCCAGGAGGGGGCCGAGTATTGCCAGAAGCATTGCAGGCACGACGAGCGTGCCCAGAGGGATGAGCATCTTGATCGGGACCTTCTCGATCCTCTCCTCGGCCGCAAGGCGCTCTTCATCCCTCAGGAGCTTTCCCTGTGCTTCAAGGACCGAAGCCAAGGGAGACCCGAACGCAAGCGCCTCTTCCACAGCCGATGCGAAGCGCCCGAAGGCAGGGCTTCCCATTTCCTCCGCCAAGCTCTCCAGTGCCGTCGAACGCTTCTCGAGGCCGCTCCTCCAGGAGAAGAGGGCAGATCTGAGCGCGTGGGAAAGCTCGCTGTCCTGGCGCTCACAGAAGAGCTCGACCGACGCATCGAACGAAAGCCCTGCCGAGAGGCCGAGCGAGAGGATATCGAGAAGCCCTGGAAGCTCTTCAAGACAGCGTCTCTGCCATCCCCGGCGCTGATGTCTCGAGCCTGCTGGCAGCTTCGGCACGTCGAAGCTGAGGTGCCGGTGCGCTGCCGTCTTTTTCCCCAGGAAGATGAAGGCTGCGAGGAACGCAAGGCCGCTCTCGGCTCCTGTCAGTGCATATGCCCACCCATCCATCTAGAGCACCCCTTCGGCAAGACGCCTGATGATGAGGATAGCGACAGCATCGAGCGCCCCCGCCAGAAGAAGCGAGAGCGTGCCCGCCTCTGTTGCCATCCCCACTCTGAAGTCAGGCGATATGAAGGCAAGGAGCGAGACGATTGCCACCGGAAGCGTGCAGACGACCTGGACCGAGAGGCGTACCTGTGCTGTCTTTGCTGAGAGCTCGCGCCTGAGCTCTCCCTGCTGCTCCACATAGGAAGCGCTTGCCGCGAAGAGCTCCTTGAGCGGGCTTCCCGTGCGCTGCGCAATCTCGAGCGCGCTCACCATGAGCGCCATGCCCGGTCCTCTGACCTCGCGCTCGACAGATCCGAGCGCCTCTGCAACCGATGCGCCTGCCTGCATCTCGAGCGTCGCCTCGGCAAAGCTTCTGCCGACCGGCCCCGCATGCGTGATACCGACATACTCCATCGCCTGCCTGAGCGTCTGTCCAGCCTCGAGGCCAAGCGCAAGCGTGCGGAACACCTCGGGAATCTCCTGCTCTGTCGCATCGCGCCGCTCCCTTCTGTAGCGCAGGGCAAGGCCAGCCGCAGACGCCCCCAGCGCAGCAGGCAGGATGAGCCCTCCCAGAAGGGAGCGGGAAAGGAGCATGCCCAGAGGGACAGAGAGCATCCCCATGAGCAGCATGAAGCCGCCCGGCGCCGCAAGCTGGAAGCGCTCTGCCAGATACCTTTCAGCATCGCGCCACAGCGCATGCTCCTCGAGCCTTCGCGCACCGTCTGTGCCTTCGAGAGCTTGTGCCGCATGGAGAAGCCCCCGCCGGACGGATGCCTCGAGCTGGGGCGTTGCAGACATGAAGGCAGCCGCCCCTGCAAGCGCTGCCGTGCTCAGGCAGAGCAGGAAGACATCCATGCGAGCACCTCGCTCTCCGAAAGAAGCCCGTCTGCCATCGCACGCTCGACGAAGGACGGCAGCTGGACCAAAGTCCAGCTCCGTGCCTGCCGGTCGAACGATATGCACTCTGCAAGGGCGACCGTGCCATCGGGGGCACGGTCCACCTGATGGAGCGATGTGATATAGCGTCCACCGTCAGGGAAGCGGGCGCTCATCACGACAAGGTCGAGCGCTGTCGCCACCTGCTCCTCGATGAGATGGGCCGGAAGGTCCATGCCATAGCGGGCCATGAGGACAAGGCGAAGTATTGCCTCGTCAGCCGTTCCTGCATGCAGGGTCGTAAGCGATCCGTCGTGTCCTGTGTTCATGGCCTGGAGCATATCTATGCACTCCGACCCTCTGACCTCGCCCACGATGATGCGGTCAGGCCTCATGCGCAGCGCGTTCTTCACGAGGTCGCGGATCGTGACCTCTCCCGATCCCTCGATCGAGGCCTCGCGCGCCTCAAGACGCACGAGGTTGAGTCCGGGCTCGAAGCGCAGTTCGCAGGAATCCTCGATCGTGACAATGCGCTCGTCTTTGCCGATCTCATGCGAGAGGGCATTGAGGAGCGTCGTCTTGCCGGAGCCGGTGCCTCCTGCCACCGCGATATCGCAGCGCTCCTTCACGGCCCAGGCAAGAAGCTGTGCATACCAGGCAGGAAGGGAGCCAAGCGACACAAGCTCCTGGAGCGAGACGAGCGCATCCGAGAACTTCCTGATCGTCACGGCTGTGCCATCAGGCGCCAGGGCAGACGAGACGGCATTGACGCGGTAGCCATTCGAAAGGCGCGCATTCACGATCGGGCTTCTCTCATCGAGGCGGCGGCCCAGAGGGGCAAGGATGCGGTCGATGACCATGAGGATCTGCTCATCGTTCTCGAAGACGCGCTCTGCCTTGTGGAGCCTGCCTCCTTCCTCATAGAAGAGCGCTCCTGCTCCGTTCACCATGATTTCCGTCACGCGGTCGTCGTCCAGAAGCGGCTGCAGAGGTCCCAGCCCGCAGATCTCATCCACGACCTGGCTGGCCAGGACATGGCGCTCTTCCGGCGTCAGGTCATCGTAGCCGCCGCCATTGCAGAGCGCCTCGAGCGCCACCGAGAGCTCGGTCCGTGCCTGGGCGACATCCCCCTGCGTTGCAAGCGAGGCAACCGTCTGGAGCCCGAGCCTTGTCACGAGGTCGCGCTTGAGCCGCTTTCTCGCTTCTTCATCCAGCCCATGGCGGGAAGGCGCGCCTTCGAGACGGGCACGTTCCTGCACCCTCGCAAGCAGGCTCATCTACATGGCCTCCTTCCTGCGGCTGAAGAATCCCCGGCGCTGTCCATGCTCATGCACCTCGAGCGCGCGGCGGGCATCGTTGCAGTCGGGAAGCCTTCCGAGCTCCTGGAGAATCTGTGCCAGGCAGGTGGCAACAGAGCGTGAAAGCTCTGAGTCCTGCGCGCTCAGCTCCACGACATGTCCTGCCATGAGGAGCTCGTCCGTCTCTTCCCCGCCATCCATGACACGGAAGGTACGGGCAGCTTCGAGGCCGACATCGGCCCGGTCGATGAAGGCTTCCTGCGTCTTCTTCGGATTCGAGAGATTGACGATGCGGACGATGCGGGTCCTTGCAACACCGAGACGCACAGCCAGGGCGCCGACACGCGATAGGGACGATGCCGCCCCTCCGCTCTCAGGGCAGACCAGCAGCAGGCGGTCGCACATCTGCGCTGCCTGCGCGACTGCATCGGTCCAGGCTGTCGCGCAGTCGACAATCACGAGATCCGACTGGCGGCAGACAAGCTCGAGCAGGTTTCCTGCCTGAGGTGCTACGAGCTCGGCATTCTCCGGACGAAGGCAGGAACCCCAGAGCGAGACACCGTCTGTGGCAATCTTGCCCTGGGCAGCAAGCGTCTTTGCATCGGCCTGCATATCGAGGTTCTGGTCGAGAGCTGCAGGACCCGGAAGGCCGAAGCATGCGTACGCATTGCCGCAGGCAAGATCGAAATCCATGAGGGAGACCTTGAGGCCCCAGCGTGCTGCCGTTGCTGCCATGAGGCAGGAAAGCGCTGTCTTGCCGACGCCTCCCCTGCCTGATGCGACACAGAGGACAGGACAGGGATTCGGGCCATGCACGATGCTGGAATCGATGCGCGGAAGCTCCTGGTCCATCCGGTTGCGCTCAGGCCTCGATGGCCTGGAGGCACCACGCGGTGCCGCCACTGCAGGGATGCTTTCCACTTCGTCGAGATCTTCCGCCTCTGGCGCTGCAGCAGAGGAAGCGCCCTTCTCGGCTCTCTGCCTGCGCTCGTGCCGTGCGGATGCCCCGCTTCTCGCTCCTTCTGCATCCGGCGCTTTCTGCTGCGCCTCTTCTGGCTGGACATCAAGCGCAATGACACGGGAGATGCCCGCCTGGGCTGCACGCGAGCGGAGCGACCCCGAAGGCCGAGGCTGCGCAAGCAGGACGATTGTGGCATGGGCATCCTGTGCTATTGCGGCTGCAAGATTGATGGGTGCCTGGGCACCGCGTACGGGACCGACAGCCGCTGCATACTGGCCAGGCATCCCGTGCACGAGCGTCTCGCGCATCTCTTCAGGAGAGGAAGCCCAGGATATGCTTGAGCCGGGATATTCGGCTCCGATCTTCGCCTCCAGCTCGCCCCGATAGGACTTCCGTGCAAAGGCAAGCCACTTCATGAATGATTCCCTTCTTCTGCCGTCGTAGGAACAGAGCTCGGTGCCGTCGTGAGCACCGTGCCCGTCGCGCTCACGTCGGATGCCGGAACTGCGAGGCGCAGGTCTCCCTGGGCACCTGCCGCAAGCACATCTGCCACCTGGCTCGGAGCCACGGCAAGCGTGACCGACTGCGTGCCGAGCTGGGACTGCTGCTCCGGTACCGAGAGGAGCTCGACATCATCCGAGATCAGCGTGGCAGAGCCATCAGACATGCGATAGGCAAGAAGCCTCGAGCCGGCCTTGGCCTCTGCCGGAAGGCCGACCTTGTCCGAAAGCGCGAGGCTCAGCGCCACATGGCCTGAGGGGACATCTGCAGCGTCTGCTCCCTGAGCGAACTGGAGGCTGCAGAGCGGCGTGCCTTTCGGCACGGCACTTGTGACCTTCCTGCCTATGCAGTCATCCATGTCGGTCATGGCAACAGCAGGAGCAAGGTCCGAGAGCCATTCCTTCACGGCAAGGTCTTCCTTCGTGACCGTCTCTCCGGCAGCAAGATCCTTCGTCGCAACGACGAGCTTCACGGTCTCCCCGCCATAGCGCTCGAGCGCCTCGGCACGTTCCTGCTCGGTCTGTGCCTGCACATGCTGGGCATAGACCGCACACAGGAGCGCTGCCAGAAGCGCGCAGGCTGCAGCAAAGACGATCCTGAAGCGCATCGACATTGGTCCTCCCGGCATGTGGCTGATGTGGTCTCAAACCTACGCCGGTGCCCTATCTGACAAGGGAAAGCAGAGCCATTCAGGCGTCGCCGGGCAGCCACAAAGCTCGCAGCCATCTTCCACAAGGAAGCGTTTTCCAAGGCAGGGCGTCTGACAGAAGAAGGCACTGTCTCAGGCCTTCCGACCTCTCTCCTTATTGCCGCTGCAACCCTGAAAGCCAGGATGGCTGGACATAGAGAAGCGGACGCTCCCTTTCGGGAACGTCCGCAGCTTCAATGTGTCTTGCTTTCTCAGAGCACGATATCGGGATCGAGCGTCTCCTCGCTCCGGCGCATTTCCTGGGCAAGCGCCACATAGGCGTCGTAGCGCTCCTGGCAGAAGGCACCTTCTGCCAGGGCCTCGCGCACGGCGCAGCCCGGCTCATGCGTATGCGTGCAGTCACGGAAGCGGCACGAACGGGCCGCATCGGCAATCTCTGGAAAGACCTTTGCCAGGCCCCTTTCATGGCCGACAAGCGGCAGGCTCCTGATGCCCGGCATATCGACAATCGTGCCGCCAGAGGGGATGGCAACCATGCGGCGGGAGACCGTGGTATGCCGTCCGGCATCGTCCGAGCTTCTCACGGCACCTGTCTTCAGGAGATTGCGTCCCAGAAGGGCATTGAGCAGGGTCGACTTGCCGGCACCCGACTCGCCGAGGATGCAGGCGACCGTACCGGGAGAGACAAGCGAAAGGATGCCTTCCTCTCCCCAGCCAGCACCTTTGGCGCGGGCGCACGCTGCCAGCTCCGACGAATCCTTTTCGCCGAGAGCGCAGGCGACGATCGGCACCTTCTCGCCGAGCACCTGGCGCACGCGGTCGATATCTTCTGCGAGGCGTGCGTCCCCTCCTGCCCTGTCAGCCTTCGTGAGGACGCAGGCCACCTGGGCCCCGCAGTCCCGCACGACAACAGCCGAACGCACAAGGCGGTCGCATATCACCGGCTCGGGACCGAGTGCCTGAGCCACGAGCACGAGCCCGACATTGGCGGCAAGCGTCTGCTTCTCGCCGCGCGTGCCTCCCCGCCAGCGCTCGAGCGCGCTCCTGCGTGGCAGGATCTCCTCGAGGAGCACTCCGTCATGTCCTTCGGGACATCTCACACAGACCCAGTCACCGACCGCAGCCTTGCTGAAGCGCTCCTTCGTGATTCCTGCCGCAAACTCGGCGCGGGCAAGGCGCCTCTCGGTGAGGACGGCCGGAAAGCCGCGATCGAGACGCACGACACAGCCGAGCTCGTACTCGGCCGGGTCCGCCACTTCTTCGGCAGCAAGGCGTCTGCTTGCCTCTGCAAAGGCAGATCTCTGCTCCTCCGTCGCTTCGAGGCTCTCGAAGGCAGGGATGCCCTCGAGAGAAGAAAGGGCCGGCAGGGTCGCTTGGGCCCTGCCGGCACTCTGTGAATGCTTATGCCTGTTCTGCACACGCTTCTTCACGTCAGTCCCTGCTCTTCTCCACTGCACGCATGATGGCCTTGTAGATCTCCACGAGCGGGATGATGGCCGCTGCGAGGAGCATGGCAATACCGTACTCCTGCACACTGATCTCTGCAAAGTCGAAGGCGACGGAGAGAGGAGTTTCGATGACAACGAAGGTGAGGACAAGGGAGGCTGCGAAGGAAAGCCACAGCCACTTGTTCTGGGTCGGGAGCTTGAAGACAGACTGGCGACGGCTCCTCATGTTGAAGGAGTGGAACATCTCGACCATGGAAAGCGTCAGGAATGCCATCGTCATTCCATCGAGGCCCTTGTCGGCGCCGGAAAGCACGTCAGCAAGAGGCACGTTCTCAAGCGAAAGGCCGACGAAGTAGGAGATGAGGGTAAGGATAGCGATCATTGCGCCCTGGACGAGGCAGTCGAGGCCCATGCCATTGGCGAAGATGCCATCCGTGGCCTTTCTCGGCTCACGCTGCATGATGTCAGGCTCTGCCTCTTCCATAGCCATGGCCAGTGCCGGGAAGCAGTCGGTGATGAGGTTGAGCCACAGAAGGTGCGTCGGCTCAAGGATCGTGAAGCCGATGAGCGAGGCAACGAAGACCGAGATGACCTCGGCGAGGTTCGAGGACAGCAGGAATGCAATCGACTTCCTGATGTTGTCGTAGATGCGCCTGCCCTCTTCGCAGGCGGAGATGATCGTTGCGAAGTTGTCGTCTGCAAGGACCATGTCTGCGACGTTCTTCGTGACGTCCGTGCCGGTGATGCCCATGCCGACACCGATGTCGGCACGCTTGATGGAAGGAGCGTCGTTCACGCCGTCGCCGGTCATTGCGACGACCATGCCCTTCTTCTTCCAGGTATCGACGATGCGGGTCTTGTGCTCAGGCTGGACGCGAGCATAGACGCGGTAGTTCTCGATCTTGTCCGCAAACTCCTCGTCCGACATCTTGTCGAGCTCGGCGCCGGTGATGGCCTGGGAGCGGTCGACGATGATGCCGAGCTCCTTCGCGATTGCGACAGCGGTATCGATGTGGTCGCCCGTGATCATGATGACGTGCATGCCGGCGGAGTGAGCCTCGGACACGGCCTGCTTGACCTCAGGACGGACCGGGTCGATCATGCCGCAGAGGCCGAGGAACGTCATGTCGTGCTCGAGAGCATCGGCAGAGAAATCAGACGGCTTCTCCTTGCCGTAGTTCACGCGGGCTGCCGCCATGACACGCAGAGCATCGTCTGCCATCGACTTGTTGGCATCCTGGATGCGCTTGCGCCATTCGTCCGTCATGGGCACATCGCCCTGGGCCGTATGGATCTTCGTGCAGCGGGAAAGGATTACGTCGGGAGCGCCCTTCGTATGCTGGATGTAGTTGCCATCCGGCGCCTGGTTCACGACAGACATCATCTTGCGGCCGGAATCGAACGGCGCCTCGCCGACACGCGGGTTCGCATCATCGAGATCGCCTGTCGTGAAGCCGAGCTTTGCGGCATCGGCGACAAGGGCGGCCTCTGTCGGCTCGCCGACAGCCTTGTTCTGGGCGGCATCCCACTTGGCATCGGAGCACAGTGCCATGCAGCGCACGAGACGGTCCTGGTCCTCGGTGAAGTGGCGGACGACCGTCATCTTGTTCTGCGTGAGCGTGCCGGTCTTGTCGGAGCAGATGATCTGCGTGCAGCCAAGCGTCTCGACTGCAGAGAGCTTGCGGATGATCGCATTGTGCTGGCTCATCTTCGTGACGCCGATCGAGAGCACGATCGTGACGACGGCGGCAAGGCCCTCAGGAATGGCAGCAACAGCGAGAGAGACAGCGACCATGAAGGTGTTGAGCACGAGCGACGTATCGCTGAAGAAGCCCATGCCGTGCTTCAGCCACGTGACGACGAAGACGAGGGCGCAGATCACGATGCAGATGACAGAAAGGATCTTGGAGAGCTCGTCGAGCTTCTTCTGGAGCGGCGTCTCCTCGTCCTCTGCCTGGGTCAGAGCGTCGGCAATCTTGCCCATCTCCGTGTTCATGCCGGTTGCGACGACGACAGCACGTCCACGGCCATAGACGACGGTCGAGCCCATGTAGCACATGTTCTTGCGGTCGCCGAGAGGGATGTCCTCTGCACCTGCGACGAGCTCGAGCTCCGCCTCGATCTTGTTCGCAGGCACGGACTCGCCGGTAAGCGCTGCCTCCTCGATCTTCATCGAGGCGCTCTCTATGATGCGGCAGTCTGCCGGAACAGAGTCTCCTGCCTCGAGCACGACGATATCGCCGACGACAAGCTCAGAGGACGGCACTGTGACAACCTGACCATCGCGGATGACCTTGGACTGTGCGGCGCTCATCTCCTGGAGGGCAGCAAGCGCCTCTTCAGCCTTCGACTCCTGCACGACGCCGAGGACAGCGTTCACGACGACAACGAAGCAGATGATGATGACATCTGCGAAGTCGGCATCACCCTGTGCCATGCCGGTAAGGGCACTGATGACTGCAGCCACGATCAGCATGATGATCATGGGATCGGCCATCTGCGCGAAGAACCGCTTCCACAGCGGATCCTTCTTCGCTTCCTTGAGCTTGTTCAGCCCATCCCGCTCGAGACGCTTCTTCGCCTCGGCAGACGAGAGGCCATAGGTGCCGTCGGACTTGACGTCTTCGACAACCTTGACAGAGTCTTGCAGATACTCTTTCAAAGTTCCCTCCTGGGTTCTTGGGCGTCCAGCAGATTGATGCCCGATAATAATTCCCCAGGAGGGGCAAGGGCCCATCAAGGCTGCCATGCCGGACGCATGGATAAGGACGTACCGACTATCTTACCCTGTGCGCCTCGTTTTATGGGAGCGCGCAGGGAATAGTTTCTTTGTTGCGCAAGAAACGAAAACGCTATGCCTCATCCCAGTACTCATCAGAGAGCACTTTGAAGCAGATCTTCTTGATCGGCCCCGGCTCGGTGCTTTCCGGCACGAGGTTCGGCATATGCGGCTCGCCGACCATGAAGACGACGAAGCGTCCCTGGTCAAGCGACCCCTCAAGGAGGTTCGTGTTGCCGGGAGCCTCATGGCAGTAGCCCTTGTCGGCTGCCACATCGAACTCCCCTGCCGGCACGGTCTCTCCCGGTGTCGTCATGAATCTCTCAAAGCCCTCGAGGTCGACCTGCACATCCATATACTTGCGATGCGTCTCGAAGCGGGCATCCTCGAACGTGCGCGTCTTGGCATCCATGACATTCGCGAAGACCTTGTTGCCCAGGATCTCGGTCTTGCCGAGCGGCAGCTCATGCACATCGTGCTCATCGAGCCAATCGATAAGCACATCGAGTCCCTTCGAGAGTCCGCGATAGAGGCCACATGCCTCGAGTCCATCGTAAATCATGTCTATCTCCTTTTCGTGAAACGCCTTGAATCAATGTGCGCCGACTTCGCCCGACGTCGGGTTGTAGGTGGAAGCGCCGCGCACCTTTCCTGCGACATCGTCCTCGGAAAGCTTCACCCACTTGATGCCTTTGCGTGTCTCATAGGCATAGGCGAGATGAATCATGCCGTCCTTCGCCTGGATGAGGCAGGGATACTCGTACTGCATGTTGTTCGAGCGGTTCTCGTCGCCGACATATCCCTGGCCACGCTCGATGTGACGGATGAGCGGGAAGGTCTTGCCGCCATCCTCGGAAAGAGCGATCGAGACCGGGCATCTGAGTCCTGGCCAGGCGCCTTTCTTTCCCCATGACTGGGGCGCCTGTGAATGGTTGTAGGCAACCGCTATCCTGCCGCTTGCAAGCTTCACGGCACAGATGCCGGAGTTGTTGTTCGGAAGCGGCGTCGGCACGGGGACGGTCCAGGTATCGCCGAAATCCTTCGATTCGGAGCGGTAGATCCAGTCTGCCTGGCGCGAGCGCATGAAGCAGACGAGGTGTCCTGCTTCGAGCTCCACGACCGTCGGATGGACACGTCCAGCAGACTCAGGAACCATGACCTGGCGCCAGCTGGCACCCTCGTCGTCAGAGATCTGGAAGGCAGAGGGGTCTCCTGCAAGCGCCTCTGCGGAATCTGTGCAGAGCCAGTTGCCATAGATCCAGCGGCCATTCGAGAGCACCTGGATGGCCTGGCGTGCAAACGTCCCCTCCTCCGGGAACATGACCTCGGGCTCTCCCCAGGTCCTGCCATCGTCTGTGGAGATCTGGCGCTTCACGACAGCCGTGTACTGCATGTTGTCCTTGCCGGGCTGGCGTCCGAGCTGGGAGGTATACATGCACCAGATAGCGCCATCCGGAGCCAGGAAAAGCGATGGATTCTGGTCCGAGCGGTCATCATCGTGCGAGATGCAGACCGGCTCGGACCACCGATCGCTTCCTTTCTCCAGACGCGACACGACAATGTTTATGTCGGTATCGCCCTCATAGGTGCCTGCGAACCAGCAGCAGAGAATCGTGCCGGCAGGCGTCTCGACAAGGCCGGGACCATGGGCTGTCTTCCAGGGACCTGGATTCACGAAAGCCTCTTCGAAGCCCATTTCGGAGTCGTACCAGATTGCCCCGTCGGGCGTGAGCCTCTGGAGAGTCCTGATTGCCATCTTGCATCACCTTTCACAACAGGCCCGCCCAGGAGGGCGGGCCAAAAACCGCTATGCCGGGAAGACTACCAGAGCGCCGATGGTCAGGAAAATCAGGCGGATGAAGTACTGTGGGATCGTGTACTTCCAGAATTCTGCCATCGTGTACTTGCCCATCGAGAATGCCATGGCTGGCAGGCCGTCGATCGGCATGTAGTGTCCAGCCCAGCCCGAGAGGGTGACAGCGACAGCGGCTGCCATCGGCGAGATGCCGAGGCCCTGGCAGACGGCAATGGCAAGCGGCGCAAAGATCATGACAGTGCCGACCTGCGATCCCGTGAAGCAGGCGAACGTGGAGCAGAGCGAAGATGAAGACGACGACAAAGGCAGGCACGCCGGTGCCGAGAGCGGAAGCGACCGTGTTGCCGACAAGCGTCGAGAGTCCGGAATCAGCAAGGCAGTTGGCGACAGGAATGACGCCTGCGGTCATGAGGATGATCGGAGAGAACAGGTTGTCGCGGCACTCATTGAAGTCGATGACCTTGATAAGGACCATGATAAAGGCGCAGATGCCCGGAATCATATAGGCGAGCTGGCCGATGGAGTCGACCATCATCATGGAAATGATGGAGACGATGAAGGAAATGACGACAACGTTCTCTTTCCACTTCGGCATGCGGGAACCTTCGGATGCATCAGCAAGGGCAGCCGCATTTTCGACCGTCGGCTCCGCGACCGGGTGGGACGGGAGCACCTTGTAGCCGATGAGGGCCCAGAGAAGGAAGCCAGCAGACAGGAACAGCGAGACGATCGCGAACTGGAACATCGTGAGGTTGGAGGAGTCGAGGCCGGAAGCAGAAAGGACAGAGATCGCGACGCCGTACTGAAGAGCGACATTGATCGGGATGAGCGGGTGGTTCGAGGCGATGCCCAGCGGGAGCATGAGCTTCGATCCCGGAAGCTTCTCGTTATAAGGCAGCGTGACAACAAGCGAGAAGATGAGGACATAGAAGGCCGTAGATCCCATGCCGACGATGGAAGCGCCGAGCATGACGACAAGGAGAAGCAGGACATAGCTCTTGTAGCCGCCCTTGACGACGAGCTTTGTCATCTCGTCCTTCACTTTGAGGATGATCGACGTCTTCTGTATTGCTGCCAGAATCACCATGAAGAAGGCAAGCATCCAGACGGTCGGGTTGGTGAATCCGGCGAACGCATACTTCACGTCGCCGAGGCCGAACAGCACGATGAGAATGCACGCCGCAATCGGTGGAAGACCGAACGGCAGCACGTCGCACATGATCATGACGATCATGGCAACCAGAACGATGAGCGAAAGAATCATCGATGTGGTCATTCTGCTCTCTCCTTTCAGGACCATGCCAGACCAGTATCCAGCAGGCCTACATAGACGTTCCCTTGCGGCTGGGCCTCCTGCCCAGCCGCACATTGCCAAGTTATGAACTTGTCATTCGCTGAAACGGTCCGTCAGTTCCTGCGGACCTTTGCTCTTCCCTTTGCCATACGCAGGGCATAGTCGATGGCATTGACGAGCGAGAGCTCGTTCGAAGTGCCCTTCCCTGCAAGCGCAAAGCCAGTTCCGTGATCAACAGAGGTGCGGATGATCGGAAGGCCGAGCGTCACATTCACGCCCTCGACAGCCTTCCACTGCTGCCTCTCGCGGTCATACACGAAGCCAAGCACCTTCGTGGGAATGTGTCCCTGGTCGTGATACATGCAGACGGTCATGTCATACCAGCCGCCATGCATCTCGGAGAAGACGGAATCAGGCGGGCGGGGGCCGATAGCGTCGATGCCTTCTGCCTTTGCCGCCTCGATGGCAGGCCCGATTTCGGTCTGCTCTTCGGTGCCGAAAAGGCCATGCTCGCCGCAGTGCGGATTGAGGCCGGCAACAGCGATGCGCGGATGCTCGATGCCCAGGTCAAGGCATGCCTGATTGCCGAGCTCGATGACCTCGAGCACACGGTCCTTCTTGACCCGGTCACATGCCTCCCTGAGAGAGCAGTGCGTCGACACATGCGCGACCCTGAAATCATGGAAGGCAAGCATCATCGCATAGCGCTTCGTATGGGTGTAGGTCGCATAGATCTCTGTGTGGCCATCGAAGTGCATGCCCTGAGGAGCAAGTGCGAGGTTCATGGCCTCCTTGTTGAGAGCATTCGTGACCGTCGCGTCGACCTCGCCTGCCATGGCAAGCTCGATGACCTTCTTGACGGACTGGAAGGCAGCATTGCCGCCTTCGACAGACACCTCGCCAATCTTGAAGGCAGAGACATCCTTCACGAGATCCATGTGATAGACATCGATCGTGCCAGGCTTGAAGTAGGCCTCAGACACAGAGCTTACCGGGTGCACCTCGATCTCGGGGTGATTCACGAAGCCCTTTGCCTGCTCGATCATCTTGGCATCGCCTACGACAATCGGACGGCAGCGCTCATACAGCGCAGGATCGCTCAGTGCCTTGACCGTGATCTCGGGGCCATTGCCGGCGGGATCTCCCATCGTGATACCGACAATGGGAAGCTGGGCCTCCATCAGCACATCCCCTTTGCCTTGTCATCAGCCAGCGTCTGCTTGAGCGCCTCGATGCCCTCTTCGGGAAGATAGTTGAAGGGAGCGCGGCACTTGCCGACAGGATAGCCGAGCAGATTCACAGCCGTCTTCACGACCGTGTTGGGGTTGCCGTACTTGAAGCAGGCACGCAGCGGAGCGACGGCGTCCTGGCACTTCTGGGCAGCCTCGAGGTCGCCCTTCTTGAAGTTCTCGTAGATGCCGACCATGTTCTTCGGATAGACATTGGCGCAGCCTGCGATGGCACCCTTGGCGCCGGCCTGGAGAGCCTTGAGGATCAGGGAGTCATTGCCCGAAAGGACGGCGAAGTCCATGTCCTTCGTGAGCTCGATGTAGGCAGAGAGGTTCGTCCAGTCGCCCGAAGAGTCCTTGGCACCGACGATGTTGTCGATCTTTGCAAGCTCTGCCACCGTCTCGGGAGCAAGGGCATTGCCGGTACGGGCCGGGATGTTATAGAGAACGATCGGCGCCTCAGGCACAGCCGCAGCGACGGTCTCGTAGTGGACGATGAGTTCATGCTGGCTGGCCTTTGCAAAGGACGGCGTGATGACGGAAAGGACGTCAGTGCCACAGTCCATAGCCATCTTGCACTGCTCGATCGTCTCCTTCGTGGAGATGCAGCCAGTGCCGGCATAGACAGGAACGCGTCCTGCAACCTGGTCGATAACGGTCTGGAGCACGAGCTTCTTCTCGTCGAAGTTCAGAATGTAGCCTTCGCCGTTCGTGCCGAACGGGAAGATGCCGTGGATGCCCGCCTCGATCTGGCGGTCAACCTGACGACGGAGCTCATCAGTATTGATGGTTTCATCCTCGTTCATAGGGGTAACGATGGGGACGACGATGCCTTTCAGTTCAACCATTGCTCTTCCTTCCTCCTGGAATTCCCTTACATGATCTGACGGTAGATTGCCTTTGCATCTTCGAGCGTGACTTCGCGCTTGTTGTTCGAGAGCAGGCGCTGCTGCTGGATGCCGGCCTCGGCCAGCCAGTCGATCGGAGCATCGTGGACGCCGAGCGCATCGAGCGTCTTCGGAATATCGAGATGCTCGACGATCTCGTCCATGCGCTTGATCACGGCTGCCGACTTCTCTTCCTCGGTCTTGGCATCGCCCTTGATAGCATGGTCATAGGCGGCAGCGAGCCTGTCGCGGATAGCCGGCTCGTTGAAGTGCATGACCGGCGAGAGCAGGATGGCATTCGAGACGCCGTGCGGCACGTGATACTTGCCACCGAGAGGATACGAAAGGCCGTGGACTGCCGTGGTGCCGGATGCCGTGATTGCGATGCCGCCGTAGAGGGCTGCGATCTGCATGGCACGCTTGGCCTCGAGGTCGTCCTTGGAATCGCAGGCGTGCTCGATGTTGTTGATGATGAGGTCAAAGGCTTCGAGAGCGAACGTATCGCTGAAGGGATTTGCCTTCTTGCAGGTGAAGCACTCAATTGCGTGGCACATTGCATCGACGCCCGTAGCAGCTGCGATGGAGCGCGGAAGGTTCTGGACCATCCGGACGTCGAGAAGCACCACATCCGGCATCATTGCGTCGTTCACGATGCCGATCTTGACCTCGTCCTCGGGCACGGCGACGATCGCGTTGATCGTTGCTTCGGCACCGGTGCCTGCCGTCGTCGGCACGGCAACGCAGGGAAGCTGCTTGCGTGCGCGAGCAGGATCCTTCAGAAGATCATGCACCGTATAAGGAGCGCCAGCGCAGACGCAGGCAAGCTTTGCCGTGTCCATGACAGAGCCGCCACCGACAGCGACGACGAGCTCGGTGCCTGTGCCCGTGACCTCGTCCACGACTTCCTGGACCTGGATATAGCTCGGCTCAGCAGGGATGTTGTCGAAGATGTGGGCTTCGGCGCCAGCCTCCTTGATAGCTGCAAGCGCAGGATCGACAAGGCCGAGCTTGCGCAGGCTCGGATCGGTGAAGACGGCAACGTTCTTCGCTCCTGCCTTCTCGATCACAGAGACGAGCTGCTCTGTGGCATCCTCTCCTCCGTAGACGACCTGGGGGAGCTTGAGTGCGTAGTTCTTGATCATTGAGCCACTCCTTCTGACAAACGTACGCTCTCAGCGAGCGTGACGAACAGATCCTTGGTTCCAAAACCGCCTGATTTCGAGGCGAGGCGGAAAGGATGTCCTCCGAGATCAATCTCGAGGACGACGATTCCCTTTGCTGCCTCCCCTTTCGGATAGATGGCACTCACGTCGGCCTGGGAAAGGAAGCTCGAGAGGATGTCTCCTCCCATCACGAGGGCACGGCCGAAGATGCCCTTGCGGCAGACGGCAAGTAGAAGGCCCGCGACATTGTCTGCAACCGTCTGGCGGATATCAGCGCCTTCAGAGAAGAACGGTGTGAGGTCTTCAAGGCCAGATCCGTCAATCACCGTGAGCGGGTTCTCGTTCCAGCTCTTCGAGACCTCGAAGATGAAGTCTTTGCCCTCCGGCGTCCCAATCCAGGAAGAGCTGCATTTCTGCCGTTCTGCAATCGGGAACATCCGAGCGCCTTTATCTTCTGCAAAGCGGCACTGGGCACGAGATACCGGATTGACGCTTCCGCAGACGACAAGCATATTGCCGTCGAACTCTGTGTTGGAAGCACTCTTGCTGGAGTGGTCCAGCACGTGGAGCGCCTGGGCAAGCCCAGCACATCCTGCAACCGCCCCGAGCTCTCCAAGCTCTGCAAGCTCGGCTGCACGGCGGGACATGGCGTCATCGCTAGCTGCGTCGTAGACAACGATACCCTGAAAGTCGAGAGGCACCGGCTCATCCTCCCTGACAGACTTTACGGGCACCTGGGTCTCCTCCGCAATGATGCGTGCAATGTCTGACTCATGAACCGGCTCGAAGGGGTCCTTCCCGAAGGCGCTCTCGGCAACCGGCACGCCATTCACGCACTGGATGCCATCCTCGGTCGTGCGTCCCATAGCCGGAAAAGCCGGCAGGAAATGAAGGCGGGCGGCTCCCGAAGCATCCAAAGCAGCTGCAAGCTCTGCTCCGACATTGCCGCGCAGAACTGAATCGGTCTTCTTGAAGATGGAGCGGCAGCCGGCTTTCCTGACAAGACGGACAAGAGAGGCTACCTCGGCATAGGCGGCTTCTGCATCCATGTGGCGGGTGCCAGCATTGGCAGAGAGTACAGAAGGCTTCCTGCCAGAGAGCAGCTTCGCAGCGTGCTCGGAAGACGTTGCCACTGCGACGTCTGACGGCAGCATGCAGACGCCTGCGTCGAGCGCGCCTGTAAGATCGTCTGCAATCATTGCCATCTGCATCTGCTTCATCCTCCTCTCATTTGCTGGTGACACTATCCGTCTTTCCGGGCTCAGGGATAATGCCATTGAACGCGTATTGTTGTTACAATATGAAACGTATTTAAGAAGGAAAACGTTCAGATTTGGAACACTATGGTTACTCCCGCCAGGTACCACGTACTGTTCATTGCACCCTATCCCGAGCTCGCCGAAGTCGTCGCAAAGATTGCGCCGGGTTTTCCTGATCTCGACGTCACCATCCACGAGGGAGACCTCTCGAAGGGTCTCGCGGCTGCCCTTACAAGCATGGATGTGAGCTACGACGTCGTAATCTCCCGTGGTGGCACAGCACAGCTCCTCGAGGACGAGTTCGCGTTGCCTGTCGTCGAAGTCGGTCTCTCTCCTTCTGACCTCTTCCGCTGCCTCGTGCAGTACAACCCCGGCGCAAAGCGCTGTGCGCTCGTCGGCTTTTCGAACGTGCTCGAACCCCTGCGCGACATTGCAGCATTCAGCGATTTCGACCTCGATCTCTTCGAGGTCTCCTTTGCAGATGAACTTCCGCTCGTTCTCCAGACGGTGCAGGAAGGCTCCTACAGTCTCGTGCTCTGCGATACGTTCTCGCTGCCGCAGGTACGAGAGCTCGGACTCAACGCGCAGCTTCTGGCGTCAGGTCCAGACTCAGTCTCAAAGGCTCTTATGGAAGCCCAGCTCTTCTGCGAACGCTCGAGCGACCTGCTCTCGAAGAACCGCACGCTCTGGAACCTCGTAAGGACCCAAGATGCCCGCTTCGTCTTATTCTCGAATGATGGGAAGATCACCTATACCAATGTGAAGGAAGGTCACGACGAGCTCATCTCGTTCATGCGCGAGCACCTTGGAGAGCGCACCGATGAGCGTCTCGTCTTCCAGCTAGGCCGCTCGCTCTTCCATATACATAAGATGCCCGTAGAGTCAGGTGGCGAGAATTTCCTCGCCTTCTCCGTCATGCACTCCCAAGCGCCGACGAATGCAGCTCATGTCGGCATCGTCCGCGGGAACCGTTCCGACATCGAGGACGAATATGAGAGGAGCATCTTTCATATCACGCAGGCAAGCCAAGAGCTTGCCCAGGTACTCGCGCCTGCCCGTGGCACCACGAGACCCATATTGCTTGCAGGAGAGCCAAGCTGCGGCAAGGAGCAGGCCGCACAGCTCCTCTATCTCACTGGCTCTTGGAGGACCCGTCCGTACGTACGTATCGACTGCTCGCTTCTGACGGACAGGAGCTGGGATTATCTTCTGAACTCGCCTTCCTCCCCTCTCTACGGGCAGGAGGTGACGATCTTCCTCAACTCGTTTCAGGATCTTCCTGATGCAAGAACGCGTCTTCTCCTCGATGCAATGAGGAGAAGCGGGCTCCCCGCGCGTGACCGTCTCATGGTCTCCGTGAATGCGTCCAAGGCGCTTTCTGCTGAGATGCTTGAGCTCCTCTCCGAGAATCTCCGGCCCATCATGGTCGAGCTGCCACCGCTCAGAGAAAGAGGAGACCTCACGCAGGCCATATCGCTCTGCCTCGATTCCCTCTGCGCCGAGGCAGGAACCCCGCGCCCTATCGTGACAGAGGAGGCATTTAAAATTCTGTGCGAGCATCCATGGCCGGGAAACTATGCAGAGTTCAGGACGGTCATGGAATACTGCCTCGAGCATGCCTCAGGCGGAGGCATCGACGCTTCCTGTGCACGCCAGGCCCTCCAGAGCTCTGCCCCCTATTCTTTCGGCGGCAGGACCGATTCGGCAGATGCCGGCAGCATCTCCCTCATGCGCCCGCTTCACGATATCGAGCGCGACATCGTGAAGGCGACAATCGAGCGCTGTCACGGCAACCAGACCGAGGCCGCCCGCATCCTCCAGGTCTCAAGGACGACGATCTGGCGCCTTCTCAAAGACTGATAGCAAGAAGGGCGCAAGACATCCCGAAGCTGTTCCTGCGCCCTTCATTCATATCTATACGCATCGGCGGGCCTACTTCTCCCAGACTGCCTTGCCATCCGTCGGATGCATGAGGATGATCGGCGTCTGCTCATGGTCCTGGCCAGCAGGATTGTCCTGCACGAACTCGACGAGGCTCTCCTCTATCGGGTCGAGGTCGCGCGACCATCCCAGGATCTCCTGGCCGAGGTCGTTTGCATCGATGATCATGGCGCGGATGCCAAGCTTGTCTGTGAGCTCGTTGCAGACGCCCGAGGGATTCTCGGGAAGCTCGATGCCGATATCGCGGTACTCGCTCCATACATGGTCATAGAAGCCATCGAGTCCTGCCACCTCAGGCCCTACGATCTCGTAGAACACCCCATGCTTTCCTGCAAGCTTCGTCACGCCGGCAGCGACCGATGCCCAGAGCACCTTCGGCAGGCCCACCTTCTGGATGGCATACTGCATCTTGATTGTCTCGCCGACACCGACGCCCGTATCGGGATGGGAGGCAAACCGGGACAGGAACCTTGCCCAGAAGCCAATGGGAAGGTCCTTGCGCTCCACGACACGGTTCTAGCAGAGAGCGACAATCTTCTCGGAGATAGCAATCATGTCTCCTTCCTGATAGATCGGAAGGACATAGGTGCGCATGATATCGATATAGGACTCGCCACGCTTCACGAAATGGGTCTTAACGGCACGGCGCTCGAAGGTACGTCCGTCCACAGTGATGACGGGAGCTTTGCCTTCGTTCATGAATGTTTCGGGCATGCAGGGCCTTCTGTGACGCAGCTCGGGAAATTCTGCTGATTTTTGTGCCTCTAGAATACGTGCCTAAGTGTTGCAAGAATGTTGTCAGATACGAGAATCTTAAAGCTTCGAGTTACCTGTATCTCCCCTGCATATCAGCTGAAAAGCGTGCCTTCGGACGTTCACGGACAAGCGGATGCATTCCGCCGAAAAGGAGGTCCGCCGAAAGGCCATTCATGGTGATTGCAGCATTTGAAGCTTAAGATTGGCAACGGATAGGAGTTTAAGGATAGAATTTGCTTATGCTTGTACGGTAGGTTGCCGCACCTGCGGCATCAACGTAATGGAGGAAGAAGCATGAAGGTTCTGTTCTATGAGACGAAGAGCTATGACAGGGATTCGTTCTCCGAGGCTCTGCCGAAGTTCCCGGACGTGAAGGTCGACTTCATTGACGCCAACCTTTCGCCGATGACGGCAGGCCTGGCACGCGGCTATGACGCAGTCTGCGCCTTCGTCAATGCCGATGTCTCTGCCATGACGCTCGAGGTTCTCGCCGGCTTCGGCGTGAAGATGGTCCTCATGCGCTGCGCAGGCTTCGACGCCGTCAACGTGCCGATGGCCAAGGAACTCGGCATGACGGTCACGCGCGTTCCTGCCTACTCTCCTGAGGCAATCGCTGAGCACGCAATGGGCCTCGCCCTCTGCGCCAACCGCCGCATCCACAAGGGCTACATCCGCGTCCGCGAGAACAACTTCTCCCTCGAGGGCCTCGTCGGTGTCACGCTTCACGGCAAGACCGCAGGCATCATCGGCACCGGCCGCATCGGCGCAGCACTTGCCCGCATCTGCAAGGGCTTCGGCATGACCGTCCTCGGCACCGACCTCTATCCGAACCAGAACCTCATCGAAGAGGGCTGCATCGACGAGTATGTCGACTACGACGAGCTCTATCGCCGTGCTGACCTCATCTCGCTCCACGCCTTCCTCAACAAGGACTCCTACCACCTGATCAACGACGACACGATCGCCAAGATGAAGGACGGCGTCATCTTCGTCAACACCGGCCGTGGCGGCCTTGTCGACTCCAACGCCCTCATCCGTGGCATCCGCTCCGGCAAGATCGGCGCTGCTGGCCTCGACGTCTACGAAGAGGAGAACGCGAACGTCTACCAGGACCGCGAGTCCGAGATTCTCGGTTCCTCCATCGTCGCCCGCCTCTGCTCCTTCCCGAATGTCGTCATGACGAGCCATCAGGCATTCTTCACGAAGGAAGCCCTCGGCCAGATCGCAGAGTGCACGCTCGAGAATGCCCAGGCCTTCGGCCGCGGCACCGACTTCGTGCCGAAGAGCGTCGTCACCGCTCCGGGTGTCGAGTAGCCAACTCGACAGAAACTCGACCTGTAGAGTTCAGCCGCCCCAGACATTTCGTCTGGGGCGGTTTTTCCTTACGACCTGCGCATATGTGCCTCGCTTTGCGGGGTATAATGCGAACAAAAAGGGCAATTCTTCGAACGAGTACTGTGTTGGCTTTGTGGTGAGAACGTTGCCACATCTTGTTTAGCTGCGGATTCTGCTGCTCTTTACTCTCTTCTTTCAAACGTGACAAGCACGAATCGGTATAATGGCGCCTAGCTTCGGTGAAAGAAGACAAAGGTAGTAGAAACGCACCAGACAGTGCAAAACGTGTCCGCACGGTGCGGACACCAGGAATGCAAGGAGAGTCTGACATGCAGAAGAGAACCAAGATTGTCTGCACAATGGGTCCTGCGACCGACGACGATGATGTCCTGCGCGAGATCATCAAGAGCGGCATGAACGTGGCCCGCTTCAATTTCAGCCATGGTTCGCATGAGTATCACCGCAAGAACATCGAGCGCGTCCGCGCCATTTCCCAGGAGCTTGGCATTCCTGTTGCCATCATGCTCGATACCAAGGGCCCGGAGATCCGTACCGGCCTTCTGAAGGATCACAAGCCTGTCACGTTCGAGGTCGGCGACCACACGACCGTCACGACCGACAACACCATCGAGGGCACGCATGACCTCATCTCCCTCGACTACCAGAACCTCGCCAACGAGGTCGAGAAGGGCACCCTTCTCCTTATCGACGACGGCCTCATCGGCCTTCAGGTCGAGTCCGTCGAGGGCAACGAGATTCACTGCGTCGTCGAGTCCGGCGGCGTCCTGGGCGAGAAGAAGGGCGTCAACATCCCGAACGCCTTCATCAACCTCCCGTCCGTCACCGACCAGGACCGCGCCGACATCGAGTTCGGCTGCGAGCTTGGCATCGATGCAATCGCTGCTTCCTTCATCCGCGACGCTAACGCCGTCAACGAGATTCGCCAGATCTGCTACGAGAATGGCCGCCGTCACGTCGACATCTTCCCGAAGATCGAGTCCGCTCTCGGCGTGAAGAACTTCGACGAGATTCTCGCTGCTTCCGATGGCTGCATGGTTGCCCGTGGCGACCTCGGCGTCGAGGTGCCGACCGAGCAGGTTCCGCACATCCAGAAGACGATCATCCACAAGTGCAACATGGCCTACAAGCCGGTCATCACCGCTACGCAGATGCTCGACTCCATGATCCGCAACCCGCGCCCGACCCGCGCTGAGGCAAACGACGTCGCTAACGCTGTCTACGACGGCACTGACTGCGTCATGCTCTCCGGCGAGACGGCTGCTGGCCGCTACCCAGTCGAGGCTGTCAAGACGATGGCCAAGATCTGCGTCGAGACCGAGAAGTACCTCGAGACCCGCACGACCTACCATGAGCGCGAGGGTGTCCGTAACGTCAACTCCTCCATCGGCTTCGCTTCCGTCACGACCGCTGAGCGCGTCAATGCCAAGTGCATCCTGTGCCCGACGCACTCTGGCCGTACCGCTCGCCTGATCTCCAACTTCCGTCCGAAGCTGCCGGTCATCGCTCTCTCCCCGAGCGAGCACACGATCCGCAAGTGCTGCTTCTCCTGGGGCGTCGAGGCCATCAAGACCGTCGAGCAGGGCACGCTCTCCTCGACCCTCTATGAGTCCCTCAATGTCGCTAAGGAGCATGGCCTCGTCGAGCCTGGCGACATCGTCGTCGTTACCGCCGGCGATCCGCAGACGTCTCCTTCCCAGGGCGACTACATCACCTCTACGAACATGCTCATGGTCGCACAGGTCCAGTAGTTCGGTCTGCATCAGGACTTCAAGAGCCAGCTTCCATCCGAAGCTGGCTCTTTCTTTTTCTCTGGATTCGCAAGGGAGGCCAGCACCCCATACAGGTGCTGGCCTCCCTTCTTTCCACAGCATTGATGGCCATATCAGGTCCTGCTGTAGACATTCCTTCCTCCGACATAGGTGCGCACGACCTCGAGCTTCTGGTCGAGCAGCACGAGGTCTCCCCGCATGCCGGCAGCGATATGGCCCCTGTCATGCATCTCGAAGAGATCTGCGGGGTTCTTTGTCATGGCCTTGGAGGCGTCCTCGATTGGAGCCCCGGTGAACTTCATGAAGTTGCGCAGTGCCTGCACCTGCGTCAGCGTGGAGCCTGCACGCACACCCGTCGTCGCGAGCTTTGCATCCCCATCAACGACCACGACATCGTTCACGCCGAGCTTGTACTTTCCATCCGGAAGCCCTGCCGCCATAATCGAATCGGTGATGCCGAGGATGCGGTCCCATCCCTTTGCCTTGAGATAGAGCCTGACGGTCCCTGGCACAAGATGGCGGCCATCGCAGATGGTCTCTGCATAGATATCGGTCTCGAGCGCTACGCCGAAGATGGCAGGCTCATGCTGGTGGAAGAGCCTCATGGCATTCCCGACATGCGTGGCTGCCTTGGCGCCGGCCTTCACGCATGCCATCGAGAGCTCATATCCGGCACCGGAGTGCCCGATTGCGGCCGTGATGCCCATGCCGGCAAGCTGCGGGATGAGCTCAGGCACGCCAGGCACCTCAGGCGCAAGCGTTGTATAGAGGATATGGCCGCCGGCAGCATCCTGATATTTCCGGAAAAGGGCAGGATCTGCCTCGTGCATGAGCAGATGCTCCGGCATGGCACCTTTGTACTCGGACGACAGGCACGGCCCTTCGAGATGGATGCCGACCAATGCCGCCCCATCATAGGGTCCGCCTTCGATGACCTCTTTCGCGGCAGCGATGCATCTGAGCGTCTGCTCAGGCGTATCGGTCAGGATCGAGCAGAGCCAGGCAGTCACGCCCTGCGAGGCGAAGAAGCGACCGATCTTGCGGAGTCCTGCTGCACTCCCCTCGTTCACATCGACCCCTGCGGCGCCATGCGTATGGACATCCATGAAGCCGGGCAGCGCATAGAGCCCCGAGGCATCGATGACAGGAAGCTCGCCTGGATTGTCGAATCCGGAACCGACGCGCGTGATGAGTCCCCGCTCGATAGTGATGTCGGCACGGAAGACCGAGCCGTCGCTCACGACGCGGGCACCCTGTATGTAGACGGAATCCTCCATGGCTCCCCTCCTAGTAGGCGCGCTCGCGTGCCACGTCATTCACATAGATGAGGGCATCGGGATGCTTCTGCAGAAGCGTCGCCGGGAACGAAGCCGAAATCTCTCCATAGGCAGCATGGCGGACAGCACCACGATGCCAGGTCCTGAATACGCCGAGGCGGACCTGGCGTGCCGACAGGATCTCTTTCATGCCGATGGTCACGGCACGATGCGGCATGTCTTCGAGGGCTCCGCAGAGATCGGCAGCGCTGTTCGTCGCCCTGGTCTCAGGACGGATAGAGAGCGCCCTGGTCTCGAGCTGCGCGAATTCATCTGCAGAAAGTTCAGGCTGGGGCTCATTGAAGGCAAGATGCCCCGTGATGCCGATACCGCCGAACGCGATATCGACACCGCCCAGGCTCTCTATCGCATCTCCGATGGCTTCGGGATGCGCAGGGTCCGGGAAGAGACGCTGAGAGGCCGGCATGGCAAGCTCGGGATCGAGCTTGGTGTAGACCATGCGGTTCATGAAGCCGCGAAACGACAGCCCATCGTCTTCTGAGATCCACTCATCCTCGTCTGTCAGATACTCGTCCATATTGCAGAACCAGACATTCTTGAGGGAGAGCCGCTCCTCGTTCACGAGCTTCACGAAGTAGGGGTACTGGCCCACCGGTCCCACCGGGCAGATGAAGACCGTACGTTCCTGCTCCCTATTATGCTCGCGGATGGTGTGGACCATATCCTGTGCCATCTGGAAGAAGACAGCCGCAGAGTCGCCCGGAAATGCAAGCGGGATCTTGGCGTCCTTCCCCAGATCCTCAGCTGAGATGTGATAGTAATCCATAGCTCCTCCAGCCGTTGAAAAGAGCCTCTCCCGCAGGACCGGGGAGCAGTCCACCAGAAGAGGCTCTCAGGGACAGCGTGCAATCAAGCTGCTGTGCGCTACTTGTTCTCCTTGTAGAGCTTGTCGCCCTCGGTAATCACCTCGGACAGGACATAGTTCTCCACCGGCACTGCCTCGGTGATGCGGCCGTTGTCGAGGAAGACCTGCTGCTGTGCCTTGTAGTAGCCAAGGATCTTGTCGGTATCGCCGATAGCGTCGACAGCGCCCTGCCAGTCGCCTTCGCCGGTAGACTGCAGGAGCGTCTCCTCCGGAAGACCAAGCTTGTCAGCCAGGAGCTTTGCGACTTCGTCGATATGCTCGGCACGATATACCTTGCCCATATCGAGGGCAGCCTCGAAGCGCTCGAGCACCTCCTTGTTCGAATCTGCGTAGTCGGGCAGGCATACATAGGAGGACGGGAAGGCGACCTTGTCGGTGTAGTCGGTATTCGTGCCCAGGACCAGATAGTCATCGCCGAGCTGCTCCTCAAGCGTGATCGTATTCGGCGACCAGGTGGCACAGGCATCGATCTGGCCAGCAATCATTGCTGTCGTCATTCCGTCGACCTTCATCTCGGTCAGCGTGACATCGTCCTTCGTGAGGCCCGCATCGGCCAGGACATAGTTCAGGATGACTTCGGACGAGGTGCCGGAAGCTACGGCAATCGTCTTGCCCTTGAGGTCCTTGGCCGTGCTGATTCCATGGCTCTTGTTCGCCACGACGCAGTCTGCCTGGGAATTGCCCTCGAACGAGAAGATCTTTGCCTGGCCTTCGATGCACAGGGCATGTGCACCATGGCCGATCTGCGCGAAGTCGATGTCGCCGGACTGCATTGCTGCAATCTCTGCCGGACCGGCATCGAACTGCTTCGTCTCGACCGTGATATTGAACTTGTCGAAGTACCCCTGGTCGAGGGCAGCGAAGAGCGTGCCTGCAGAGCCAAGGTTCGGCATGAAGGCAACATTCACGCTGACCGGTTCGTACTTCGAGGAGGACCCGCTGTCCTTTGAATCGCTGGAGCCTGTGCTCTGCGCGTTCGAGCCGCAGGCGCCGAGCATAAGGCCTGCTCCGCAGGCACCGACTGCACCAGCAGCCTTGAGGAACGACCGGCGGGTAAGTCCAAGCGCATCGCTCTTGTTCATGGATGGTTCCTTTCCCCTGTTGCGTACCGCATTCCGATCCATTGTTCGGGGGCGCACCCCCGCAGACACCATGACCGCTATTTCCTGACGGAGAGATACTCCTGATAGACCTGGCTCCAGATATAGTTCTTGAGCTCGAGGAAGCGCGGAGACATCTTCGTCTCCTGCGTGCGCGGATACGGGATATCGATGTTGACGATATCCTTCACGCGCCCAGGGCGCGCATACATGATCACGACACGCTGGGCAAGGATGATTGCCTCCTCGACATCGTGCGTGATGAAGAAGCAAGTCTTCTTCTCCTTCTCCCAGGTCTTCAGGAGCTCGGACTGCAGCTGCGTCCTCGTCTGGGCATCGAGCGCGCCGAACGGCTCGTCCATGAGCAGCACTTCAGGATTCACGGCATAGGCGCGCGCGATTGCGACACGCTGCTTCATGCCGCCCGAAAGCTCCTTCGGATAGCTCTTCGCAAAATCCTCGAGCTGCACGAGCTTGATGTACTTCTGCGCAATCTCGTTGCATTCTTCCGGACTCTTGCCCTGGAGCTTGAGGCCGAACTTGACATTGTCTTCGACCGTGAGCCACGGAAAGAGGGCATATTGCTGGAACACGACGCCACGGTCGGGACCAGGCCCCTCCACCGGCTTGCCGTCGACCGTCACCGTTCCAGATGTCGGCTTCTCGAGACCGCCGATGATGTTCAGAAGTGTCGACTTGCCGCAGCCGGAAGGGCCGACCACGCAGACGAACTCGTTCTGGTGAATATCGAAGCTGACACCGTTCAGGGCGGTCATCTCGCCCTTGCGGGTCTGGAACTTCTTGACGACATTGTCGATATGGACCCTCACCGGACGCGTATCCGAGAGGTCGTGGCTGATAGGTGCTTCATCGATCTCGAAAACAGTTTTCTCGCTCATCTTTAGCTCGCTTACTGACGAAGGCCTGCCGGAATGTAGAGTCGTCTACTGCTGGACCGTTTCCTGCCACCCCGTGAAGCGCTTCTCGAGATAGCGGACAATCTTCTCGAAGATGATGCCGATGATGCCGAGCATGATGATGCCGAGAAGCACGACATCCATCTGGTAGTAGCCGCTTGCCTGCTGGATCATCATGCCAAGGCCGCGGTCGCCGCCGACAATCTCGGATGCCATGAGCGTCGTGAGCGACGTGGAAAGGCCCAGGCGGGCAGCGACGAGGATGAAGGGCGTGGAAGCAGGGATGATCACCTTGAAGAAGATGTCCTTCTGCTTGGCGCCAAGCACCTTCGCAGCCTTGATGAGCGTCGTATCGACACCTTTGACGCCCTGGTAGATCGTGACGACCATGACAAGGAAGGCTGCAATGAAGATGACGGTGACCTTCGAGGTCTGGCCGATGCCGAGAGCTGCAATGATCAGGAAGACGTAGGCAAGAGGCGGGATGTTCCTGATGAACTGGATCCAGGGCTCGACGATATGGCGGAACGGGTCATACCATGCCATAAGAAACGCCACCGGGATGGAGACGACGAAGGCGATGCCGAAACCGGCAAGGACACGGGAGACCGATGCCCAGGCATTCTTCCAGAGCGTGCCGTTGCCAGACAGCTTCATGAACGCTTCCCAGACCTTTGCCGGAGACGCGAAGACCGCAGGCCACTTGCTTGATGCAAGCACCCATACGAGGATAGCGAGCGCCAGCGAGATCAGTTTCCATGCCCAGCTGGGCACCTTGTTCCAGATTGATGGCTTCTTCTCTTCCAACGTCTGCCTCCTTAGGCTGCCCTACCCAACAAGCTGTTCGCGAGGAAGTACTTACTCGTTTAAGTTGTCTGTTTTTTATCACAAGAAAGATAACGATTGAAGGAAGAATTTATTACGAGCCTGTCAAAAGACCGCTCAGCTTCGCTTCTGCTACCGTCCACCGCAATAATTACCGTTTGACCTCGGTAAACGGTTGGTCTTGATGCTGTCAGGAAAGTGCTTGCCTTCAGCTTCTCATGATATACTGAATGCAAGGTGAACGCGTTCTTTCACTTAATCGAAAAAGCTTTGAAACGAGGAGACGCTATGGGAAGGCACACAACCCTCAAGGATGTTGCCCAAGCAGCGGGCGTGACGACAGCCACCGTCTCCTATGTCATCAACAACACGCCAGGGCAGACCATAAGCCCCAAGACCCGCGAGCGCGTGCTCGAAGCCGTGGCGGAGCTCGGATACATGCCCAATGCCCACGCCCGCACCCTGAGGAGCCGCCGCATCTCCTGCGTCGGCGTTGTCATCCACAAGAACCTGGCAGTCCCCCGCTACAGCCAGATGGTCTATGGCATACAGGAAAGGCTCGAACAGCGTGGCTACAGCGTGCTGCTTCTCGGCAATACCGTGGGACTCCAGGGCTACACCGATTATGTCAGCGCCTATCTCGAGGGACAGATCGGCGGCATTATCTTCATAGGGACCGAAGACCAGACGCCCGATCCAGACAGCATCCGCATCCTCCAGAACGAGCATGCACCGCTTGTTGTCTTCAACTGCAAGCAGGATGCCGACACCTACAGCACAGTCGATTATGACTATGCAGGAGGTGCCCGCCTGATCGCAGAGCGCGTCATGGCCACGGGTCCGAAACGGCTCCTGTATTTCGAGCCACAGATCGATACGGAGCAGGAACGCCAGCGCGAGCAGGGCATACGCGAGGTTGTCTCGGCACATCCCGACGTCGAGCTCAAGATTCGCCAGGCACCGATCACCAAGGACAGAATAGAGATCTGGGATGCCCATCACTTTGTGGGAGACACCGAGGAAGGCATACGCCTGACCGAACGCTTCATCGAGGCCTGCCGCCAAGCTCTCGACGAGCTCGAAGACGGCGATGCCGTAATCGCATCCTGGGCTACCTGGACCCACTATTTCCGGAAGGCTGATCCAGACAAGAAGATCGTATACGCGGAGCTTGCCAACAACGGAGAGTCCTGGATGGCAGCGAACTTCTATACCCGCATGCCCAACTATGGAGCCGGCATCACCTGTGCCGACGAGGTGCTTTCCCTCATCGGCGGCTCGACGCCGCAGTCACGCCTGATCAAGCTCACGAACATCGTGACCGTCACAAGCCTCGATCTCTGAGCTTGCCCATCTGGCACAGTCTGCTTTTGATGCAGATTTACTGAATCGTATCAGCTCTATTGCACTTCTTTCCAAGCAGTGCGCCACCTATGGCAATCAAGAGCGAGCGGCATCATATGGCACGTAAGCGGCCATATTTTGGCCTTTTCTCCACGTCAGCAATCTCTTTTCTTGCATTTGCAGGTAAATCATTCCATAGTGTTGTTAGCTTAATCGCATAAGTTCCTACTGAGCGAGATGAGGCGATACCTTTGGATACAGCTTCCAGGAAGCGCGTGACGCTTCGCGATGTGGCCAAAGCCGCAGGCGTCGCCCCCGCCACCGTCTCCTACGTGATCAACAACGTGCAGAACCAGAAGCTGCGTCCCGAAACGCGCGAGCGCGTGCTCCAGGCAGTGAACGATCTGGGCTACATCCCCGATGCCAATGCCCGCACCATGCGCGGCGGCAAATCGTTCTGCGCCGGTGTTGTCATCAACAAGGACCTGGCGGTCCCCCGCTTTGCCCAGACGCTCCAGGGCATCCAGAAGGGACTCGATCAAGCAGGGTATTCCCTTCTTCTCTGCACGGCACGGCGCCAGGCAGATGGTCCTGCGGACTATATCCGTGCCTACATGGAGCGCAGGATCGACGGCGTGATCTTTCTCGGCAAGGACAACGAAGGTCCGGACCGTGCAGGCCTTGCCGCCATCCGCTCAAAGCACATCCCCCTTGTGGTCTATGACTGCCAGATGAAGCCAGGAACGTATTCGAGCGTCGATCTCGACTATGAAGGAGGAGCGCGCTTTCTGGTGGAACGCATCCTCGAAAAGCATCCCGGCAAGCTCCTTTACCTGAGACCCGACATCGCGAAGGCGCAGGAAGAGGAACGGGAGCGCGGCGTGCGCGAAGCCATGGCGCAACATCCAGACTGCCAGCTTTCCATCTGCACCGTGCCGGTCACCCTCGAAAACCTCGAGTCCTGGGATATCCGCTACTCTGTCGGCATGACCGACCAGGGCAGGGAGCTCACCGACCGCTTCGTCCAGACCGTCCGCTCGGCAGCCGCCGGGCTCTGCCCGGGGGATGCCGTGGTCTCGAGCTGGTCCACCTGGACCGACCTCTTCCGCAGCTTCTGCCCATCAGCGGGCCTCATCTTCGGCGAGCTTGCCAACAACGGCGAAACCCGCTTCTCCCCCGGCCTCTATCTGCGCCTTCCCAATGTGGAGGTAGGCCGCACCTGCGCCGATGCGCTTCTGCGCCTGATCGAGGGAAAGCCTGCCGAGGCCCGCACCTTGAAGCTCACCGACATCATCGATGCCTATCCAGCACCGCAGACGTGAAAGCGTCTGGAATCAGAAGACCCCCCAAGAGAAAGGTGATGCCATGCCCCTCGTTCCACTCAAGCCCGTGCTCGATGCCGCCAGAGCCGGCGGCTATGCCCAGGGCGCCTTCAATGTGAATGCCGTCTGTCAGGCCAAGGCCGTCATCGAAGCCCACGAGATCCTGAGAAGCGCCGCCATACTGCAGGGAGCAGATCTTGCCAATGCATTCATGGGAGGGCGTGCCGACTTCCAGAACGGAACTGTCGAGGACAAGATCCGCGGCGCCAAAAACATCGGCGACGCCGTCAGGAAATTCGGCGAGAACAGCCCCATCCCCATCGTCTTGCACCTCGACCACGGGCGTGACATGGCATCTGTCAAGGCAGCCATCGCCGGCGGCTACACCTCTGTGATGATCGATGGATCGGCGCTGCCTTTCGAGGACAATATCGAGCTCACGCGCGAGGTCGTGAAGTACGCACATCCGAAAGGCGTCTCCGTGGAAGGCGAGCTCGGCGTCCTGGCGGGCGTCGAAGACCATGTATTCGCTGCCACGAGCACCTATACGAACCCGCTCAAGGCAGTGGAATTCGTCCGCGCGACCGGCGTCGATGCCCTTGCCATCTCCTATGGCACGATGCATGGACCATCGAAGGGCAAGAACGTGAAGCTGCGCCGCGAAATCCCGATTGCCGTACGCGAATGCCTTGCGCATGAGGGGCTCGACTGCGCGCTCGTTAGCCACGGCTCATCGACCGTCCCCGCCTATATCGTCGAGGAGATCAACGAGCTTGGCGGCAGCATCCATAATGCCCATGGCATCTCGCTCGATGAGCTCAAGGCAGCCATTCCGGCAGGCATCAGCAAGATCAATGTCGACACGGACATCCGCCTGGCTGTCACGCGCAACATGCGCGAGCTCTTCCACCTGCGCCCAGAGCTCCAGAAGAGCGCATCTGTCGGCGGCGTATACGAGCTTCTGCTGGCACATCCCGAAAACCCCGATCCGCGCGTCTTCCTGCCACCTGTCTATGACACGGTCATGTACGGCACCGTGGAAGATCCTGACCGCCAGGCGCTCGTCGATGCAATCGAGCGCGGCGTCAAGGAAGCGGTCTCCACCCTCATCGTCGAGTTCGGCAGCTACGGAAAGGCGCCAAAGGTAGAGATGGCATCGCTCGACGAGATGGCAGAGCGCTACGAGAAGGCAGGCATCTAGCATGGGCACCCAGGATACGCTGCTTGTCATGCATGGAGGAGGCCCGACTGCCGTCATCAATGCCTCGCTGTTCGGGGCGGTCGACGAGGCGCTCAGGACACCGGAAGCAGGCCGCGTGCTCGGTGCGCTCGGCGGCGTCGGCGGCATTCTGGATGGACGCTTCGTCGACTTCGGCACGGTTTCCAGAGAGACGCTCGCGCTTCTGCCGCACTCCCCCTCCTCTGCCATCGGCACATCGAGAAAGCCCCTTGAGGAGAAGGACTACCGCGCGCTTGCCCATGCCCTCAAAAGGGAGCATGTCCGCTGGCTTCTGCCGACCGGCGGAAATGGCACGATGAACACCTGCGGCGAGATATGGCGGGCATGCAGGGCCGAAGGCGTGAATATCGATGTCGTGGGCATCCCCAAGACCATGGACAACGATATCGCTGTCACCGACCATGCGCCCGGCTATGCAAGCGCCGCCCTCTATATGGCAGCGAGCGTCTCGGAGGTCTGCTGCGATGTACGCGGCCTGCCGATCCACATCGTGATCGTGGAGGCCATGGGCAGAAATGCCGGCTGGGTCACGGCAGCAAGCGCCCTTGCCGATGAGTCCGGCACCGGAGGCCCCGACCTGATCTATCTGCCTGAGCGCGATTTCGACGAGGACCAGTTCCTGGAGAGCTGCCAGGAGCTCATCGACGAGAAGGGCTCAGGCATCGTGGTCGTCTCGGAGGGGCTCCACAAGAAAGGCGGCGTGCCCGTGGCACCGCTTCTGATGGAAACCGGCCGCTCCCGGTATTTCGGCGATGTGAGCGCGCATCTTGCCCGCCTCGTCGTCCAGAAGCTCGGCTACAAGGCCCGCTCGGAGAAGCCTGGCCTTCTGGGAAGGGCATCCATGCCTTGGCAGAGCGCTGTCGACCGCGAAGAGGCCGTTCAGTGCGGCCGCGAGGCCGTGCGTGCGGCGCTCGAGGGCGACTCCGGCAAGATGGTCGGCATCGAACGCGTCTCGAGCGCGCCTTATGCCGTGCGCTACGTGCGCATCCCGATCGAGCAGGTCATGCTCGATGAACGGACACTTCCCGACCGCTACATCAATGCCGCAGGAAACGGCGTGACCGAAGAGTTCAGAAGCTGGCTCCGCCCGCTTCTTGGACAGGACCTTCCCCGCTTTGCAAGCTTTGTCTAGGAGGCATACATGAAGCATATCTTCCTCAATCTCAAGCGCTTCGATATCGTGTGCGAGCGCGGCGGCGTGAACCGCCTGTCAGCACCCGCCACATGGGGCACGGCCATCGCACGCGCGGTCGCCCCTGTCGCCACACGCTATGAAGGCACGGCCGAATTCGCTGCCTTCCTGCCTGAAGCGCATATCATCCCTGCCGTGCAGGAGAAAGGCACGGCGCCTTTCGGCATCGGCTGTCAGGGCGTGCACACAGAAGACAGCGCTCCAGGCGGCAACTTCGGCGCCTTCACGACGCTCAGGACCGCAAACTCGATGGCCGAGCTCGGCTGCAGCTGGGCGCTCATCGGACACTGCGAAGAGCGCATGCACCTACGCTCCGTCATGGCCGAGGCAGGGGCAGATCCTGCCGCCATCGAACCTGCCGTCGACCGCATCCTTGCCCGCGAAGTCAGGGCAGCCCAGGCAGCTGGGCTCAAGGTCCTCTTCTGCATGGGCGAGCGCAGCGAAGAGCAGGATGCGTGGGACCAGGTGCTCACCCGCCAGCTCGAAGGCGGCCTTGCGGGCGCCGCAAAAGACGGCCTCAGGATTGCCTATGAACCGGTCTGGAGCATCGGTCCCGGAAAGACCCCGGCAGATGCCCCCTATATCGCAAAGGTCGCCCGTCTCGTGAAGGCTGCCCTGCCCGGTGTGGACGTGGTCTATGGAGGAGGGCTCAAGGCAGACAACGCCCAGATGCTTGCCGGCATTGACGAGATCGACGGCGGGCTCATCGCGCTCACGCGTTTCACAGGCGAGATCGGCTTCTATCCGGATGAGTATGCCGAAATCGTCGACCTGTATCTTGGCAAGTAGCACAGACATTCGCTTGAAAGGAAGAGGGACCATGCATCTCGAATTCGAATATGGCACCGGCAAGATGGGAGCGGAGCTCCCCGATTCGACCGATGTCTTCATCACCGGCAAGACCGTGAAGGACCCCCAGTGCCTGCCTCAGGACTGGGATTCGCTCTATGCCGCGACGCTCGACTCCATCCGCCATCCCATCGGCTCAGAGCCGCTCGCAGACCTTGCCCACCCTGGTGCCAAGGTCGTCATCGTCATCCCTGACATCATCAAGGGCGGCACCCAGCCGACCTCGCACCGCCGCGTCGCGATCCGTGCCTGCCTGGACGAGCTGTTCGCGAACGGCGTGAAGCACGACGACGTGCTGCTCCTGTTCTCGAACGGCCTCCATCCCCGCACGAGCACGGCCGAGGCCAAGCAGATCCTGGGCGAGGATCTCTACAACGAATTCGCGGCCACGAACCAGATCGACTCCCATGACTCGGAAAACTACGACGACCTGGTCGATCTCGGCTATACGCCCCAGGGCGACCATGTGATCATGAACAAGCGTGTCTATGAATCGGACATCGCGATTCTCATCGGACACACCCAGGGCAACCCCTATGGCGGGTACTCGGGGGGCTACAAGCACTGTGCGACCGGCATCACCCACTGGCGCTCCATCGCTGCCCACCATGTCCCCCGCGTCATGAGCCGGCCTGACTTCGTGCCTGTCTCCACCCATTCGATGATGCGCGACAAGTTCAACCAGCAGGGCATGTTCATGGAAGAGAAGATGGGCAAGAAATTCTTCTGCTGCGATGCCGTGCTCGATACCTGGAGTCGCCAGATCGAGATCAATTCCGGCTGGGCCAAGGAGATGCAGCCCATTGCCTGGAAGTGCGCCGACAAGCGCACCTACGTGCACTGGGCGGAGAAGAAATACGATATCGTCGTTATGGGCATGCCCACGAAGTTCCACTACGGCGATGGCATGGGCACGAACCCGATCATGATGATGCAGGCTGTGTCGGCCCAGGTAATCCGCCACAAGCGTATCCTTTCCGACCACTGCGTCTTCGTGATTGCCTCTTACTGTGATGGCTGGTTCCACGACGAGCGCTGGCCCTACCTGCGCGAGGAGTGGGAGGTATGGAACTCCGACGAGATGAACACCCTGAACGACATGATCAAGTACGGGGAGTATTTCGCGACGAACGAGGAATATATCCGCAAGTACCGCTTTGCCGGCGCCTTCCATCCCTTCCATGGCTTCTCGATGATGAGCTGCGGGAACCTGGCCGAGAAATACCTGTCCGCAACCTACATCGTCGGCGCGAAGAAGCCGGGCATGGCCCGCTCGATGGGACTCAAGACGCGTGCGACCTTCGAAGAGGCCATCAAGGACGCAACCGACAAGTATACCGATGGGCATCCCAACATCCTGGCGCTGCCGGGCGCCTATGTGAGCGCCGTGCCGCATCTGTGCATGAAGGATCCCTCGCAGAATTCGCACTACCGCGACGATGCGCCGGCCCATCCTTGCGGATGCTAGGAGGGCTTCCGTGATACGCCTGAACGAAGAGGGGCTGGGCTGCAAGGTCAGCACGCAGGACATCGAGCGCTCCCTGGCCCAGCATCCTTCCCTCATGGAAAGCTGCTGGGCAGGCACGCCGCATGGCACGGACTGGCTCGGCTGGCTCTCTGTCGACCAGTGGGCAGGACCCCAGGAGCTAGCCCGCATCCATGCGCTTGCCGACCGGCTGCGCAAGAAGACAGACACCCTGGTCCTCATAGGTGTCGGAGGGTCGAACAATGCGGCACGCGCGGTCCTCTCGGCACTTGGTCCAGCCGATCCTTGCCACCGTGTCGTCTATGCCGGCAACACCCTTTCCGCCTGGACCCTGAGAAAGCTGCTCGAGAGCCTTGAGGGCCACGAGGTGGCACTGTTCTGCGTCGCGAAGAACTTCAGGACGCTCGAACCCGGAAGCTCCTTCAGGCTCCTGCGGCAGCATCTGGTCTCCCAGATCGGCAAGCGGGCAGCAGCAGAGCGCATCGTCTGCAACGGCACCCCAGGATCCGATCTCGAGCGGCTCTGCTCGGATGAAGGCTACACGTTCACGACCTTCCCGCCGAATGTCGGCGGGCGCTATACGGCGCTCACTGCCACTCATCTCCTGCCGCTCGCCTATGCCGGCATCGATATCGATGCGCTGGTGAAAGGAGCGCGTGCTGAGGAATCGGAGCTGCGCCGTCTGCCCGACCACACAAATCCGGCACTGCGCTATGCGCATCTGCGCTCTCTCGCCGGACGATCGGGGCTCACCATCGAGCTTCTTGCCTCCTTCGAGCCACGTCTTGCCGATTTCGGCCTCTGGTGGCAGCAGCTGTTCGGGGAGTCCGAAGGAAAGCAGGGCCGGGGCCTCTTCCCGGCCTGCGCCCGCTACTCCGAGGAGCTCCATAGCCTTGGCCAGTATGTCCAGGATGGCACGCACCAGCTCATGGAGACCTTCCTCGATATAGCAGAGCCCGGACCGGACGATCATCTCGTCCTCGGCACCAGCGATGTCGCGGACGGCTTCGGCTATCTCGATGGAGCGGATTTCTGGGATATCAACAAGACGAGCTTTCGTGCCGTGCTGAAGGCACACGCATCGGTCCTTCCCTGTGCGACCATAGAGATTGGGCGCCTCGATGAGCAGCACATGGGAGCGCTCTTCTACTTCTTCATGCTGAGCTGCTACTGCTCCGCCGAGCTTCTGGGGGTCGATCCGTTCGACCAGCCAGGCGTCGAAGCCTACAAGCAGCTCATGCACCATGCATTGGGACGCGTCGAGTAAGGAGCCTCATCCGTGTCAGAGATGTACCTTGTCTTCGTCGTTGCCTTCCTGGCATCGCTTCTGGGTCCGCTCTGCGGCATCGGCGGCGGTGTCATCATCAAGCCTGTCGTCGATGCGATGGGGATCCTTCCGGTCGCGGTCGTCTCCTTCCTGTCTTCGGTCTCGGTCCTCACGATGTCTCTGGCAACGCTTCTGCAGAATGCCGTCTCGAAGACATCGACCATCAAGGTGCGCTCCATGCTGCCGGTTGCCCTCGGATCGGCAGCAGGAGGCGCCGCCGGCAAGATCTTGTTCAACCTGCTCAGCCAGAATCTCCACGACAGGGAGCTTGTCGGCGCCTATCAGGCAGCTATCCTCATCATCCTGACCATTATCGTCTTCATCTACACGCTCAAGCGCTCCTCGCTCAGAAGCTTCCGCATCGGCCGCCCGCTTGCCAGCGCTCTCATCGGCGCTGCCGCCGGCGCTCTATGGTCCTTCCTCGGCATCGGCGGCGGTCCCTTCAATCTTGCAATCCTCATGTTCTTCTTCTCGATGGATTCCAAGCCTGCCGCCCAGGCATCGCTTTTCATCATCGCCTTCTCCCAGACAGCAAGCCTGCTCTATTCGGTCTTCCTCGGAGGCCTGCCAGCGTTCGAGCCGTTCATGCTTGCCGGCATGTGCCTGGCTGCCCTGCTGGGCTCTGTCATCGGCCGCCAGATTGCCCGGCGCATCGATTCCCATGCGGTCGATGTGCTCTACCGCTGCGCCCTGGTCCTGATCATCCTGATCTGCTGCTACAACTTCGCAAGGTTCTGCGGCATCCTATGAGCCTCAAAGACATCCGGCTTTCCCAAGGCCCGTGCAGCATCCATGCTGCACGGGCCTTCTCCTGCCGCGCACACGCTGTTTTCTGCCATTCACGGGCTCTCGTCTTTCTCTATTTACGTCAGATATTTCCGATGTATACTTCATTTGTGTCTGATATATCCGATGTTATAAGGAATCAACTATGAAGCATGAGGAATGCCAAGAGAGCATGCAGCATATCGGCGAGAGCCTGAAGCGCTGGCGCACGATAGCGGGCATCACGGCCGATGGGCTTGCGCAGGAGCTCGGCATATCGCGCGATACCCTCTCGCGTGCCGAGCGCGGAGACCTCGCGGTCTCGGTCGGCACCGTGCTCGATATGGCAGCAGATTTCGGCCTCCTCTCGAAGGTGGAAGCGGCCTTCGATCCCGCACAGGACGAGATAGGACGCATCGGCATTGCCAAAGGCCTTCCGAAGCGCGTGCGCAGGACGAAGGAAGCCGTATCACAGGATTGGAGAAACAGCATGAACTGGTATGAAGGAAGCTTTGTCTATCAGATCTATCCTCTGGGGCTGACCGGCGCTCCCTGGAGAAACGATGGCTCCCAGGAAGGCGCCACGAACACGGACGCGCACCGTCTCCTCAAGATCGTGAACGATGGCTGGGTCGACCATATGAAGAAGCTCGGCGTCAGCTGCCTGATGCTGAACCCGGTCTTCGAGAGCGACTCCCATGGCTATGACACGAGGGACTATACGAAGGTCGACAGCCGCCTCGGCACGAAGGAGGACTTGAAGGCTGTCGTGGATGCCTGCCATGAAGCAGGGATACGCGTGCTCTTCGATGCCGTGCTGAACCATGTGGGCCGTGGCTTCTGGGCCTTCCAGGACGTCCTCGAGAAGCATCAGCAGTCTCCCTACGCCGGATGGTTCAATATCGACTGGAACGGCAACTCTGCCTATAATGACGGATTCTCCTACGAGACCTGGGCAGGCGTCCCCGAGCTCGTGAAGCTCAATCATGGCTGCTTCGAGCTCAATGACTATCTCGCCGATGTGATCCGCGGCTGGGAAGCCGACTACGATATCGATGGCCTCCGCCTCGATGTTGCCTACTGCCTCGACGATGGCTATCTCGGCTACCTCCGCCAGATTGCTGATGGCCTCACCGCAAAGCGCGGAGAGAAGTTCCTTCTCCTCGGCGAGACGATGTTCGGCGACTACAACCGCTGGATGAACGACCATGCCTGCGATTCCGTCTACAACTACGAAGCCTACAAGGGCCTCTGGTCTTCCATGAACGCAGCGAACATGCATGAGATTGCCTATGCCTTGGAGCGCCAGAGCGGCGATAAGCCCTGGGACCTCTACACAGGAAAGCATCTGCTCGATTTCGTGGACAACCACGATGTCCCGAGAATCGCAACGCAGCTCACCGACAAGAAGCAGCTGAAGCCGCTCTATGGCCTCCTCTTCGGCATGTGCGGCGTGCCATGCGTCTACTACGGCTCCGAGTGGGGCATCGAAGGCGTCCAGGACTACGGTGACCACAAGCTGAGGCCGGCTCTCGACAAGCCTGAATGGAACGATCTCACCGACTGGATTTGTGCCCTCTCCGAGGCGCGCTTCACGACGGAAGGCGCAGAGGCTCTCTGCGAGGGCGACTACCATGAGCTCCTCTGCCAGCCGCAGCAGCTTGTCTTCCAGCGTGCTGCCCAGGGGCGCCGTGTGATTGTCGCTGTCAATGCCTCGAAGGATCCGGTCGTCCTCCACTTCGATGCGGGATGCGGGAGAGCACAGGACCTCATCACGGGCGAAGACCATGACTTCGGTGCAGGCTCCGAAGTTGGCCCCTATTCCTGCCACTACTGGCTCTGCGAACGCTAAGGCAGAGACATACCCCGGAGATGCTGATGGCCGCCCTGCCTGGCAGGACGGCCATCTTTCCTACTCCCCTATGACGCCACGGGCACGCTCTGTCGTCGTCGATATGACGCAGCGGTTTGCTGGCAGCCACACGGTGCCCCATTCGAAGGGGACTCCATTGTCGAGCGTCACAAGCTGCTCGAGATTGAGCACGGGCGCCTTGTCGTCGCACTTGAGCCAGCGTGCCCGCTCAGAGCCAGCAACGCAGGCACAGTAGCGCTGTTCCGAATGGCCGATAGCATGGCCCGAGCAGCGCTCGACTGCCGCAAAGAGCGACTCATGCTCGAAGTCCACCTGGTCGAGACCGGGCGCTGCCTTGAGGTTGAGGTGGCTCTCGATGAACATGACCGGCACATCCTCGACCGTGCGGATGCGTGCAAGATAGAGATAGGGTTCCCCTGGCTTGATGCCCAGAGACGTCGCACAGAGGCCCTCTGCCTTCTCAATCCGCATCTCGCAGACGATCGTGCGGAAGCGTATGCCTTGCACGCTCATGGATTCGCCGAACGAGAGCAGCCTGTTTCCTGATGGCCTTGCCATGACCGGCTGCGTGACGAAGGTGCCACGTCCGCGCTGCTGCGTCAGGAGTCCCTCGTCCACAAGGGCGCGTATGCCCTTCTGGACCGTGCCACGAGAGAGCCCGAGCATGTCCATGAGCTCATGCTCAGAAGGGATGGGAACGTCTTGGCCCCACTCCCTGGAATAGATCTTCTCGCGCACATAGTCTGCGACCTGCACATGGAGCGGTACAGCGCCCTGCCTGACAAACCTCTCCATCCTAGCAGGCTGCCTTCCCGAAGCGCAGGAGACCCTGGCGCAAGATCTCGTCGACCCTGTCCCCTGTCGTCCTGAAGAACTCAGGCGTCAGGAGCGAATAGGTCGGTGCGTCAGCAAGATGGCGCTCGTTGTTTCCGTCGAGGAGCACGTCTGCTGCCTTCACGCCACGCTCTACATCCTCTGCGAGGATAGGATACTGCGGGAAGGCTGCACACTCATCTATGAGGGACGGGGTGAGCGGGACACGGCGCTCGAGGAAGAACGTCCTTCCATAGAGCTCGAAGTCCTTCTGTTTCCTGATGCGGGTCCGATCTCCGGGCTTCACGCCGATCTCAGCGATATAGCGCCTCGTCGCACCGTTGTAGCCAGCATCGCAGACCAGATGCGCCCAGGCACCGAGCACGATATCGGTGACCTCTGAAGGGTTCTTGCCCTCGATATAGAGGTCCCAGAATTTCTGGTACTGGGGCACAGGGATGGTTGCCGTCTCGGCCATATGCGTCATCCCATACGGCAGCTTGTGGGAGACATCGGGCACCATCCAGCCGACATAGAGGTCGGGCAGGAAGTTCCCGAAGAGAAAATTCCCGATATCGCGGATGCCAAGAGCATCCGTTTTCTCCTCCCTGAGGAGACGTTCCACGTGTGCTGCATGTATGTTCCAGCTGGGCATATGCCTTCCTGTACCGATCTGGCCCGGGGCGTGCGCCCCGGGCCCACGAGACTCGTTCCTAGCTTCTGACTTCGCCGTTCACGGCACGCATGACCTTCTTCACGAGACGGTCATGCGCCTTCTCCACCTCATCAGAGGTGAGCGTGTGGTCGGCTGCACGATACGTGAGCGAGAATGCAAGCGACTTCTTGCCTTCGCCGACACGCTGCTTATCGCGGAAGACGTCGAAGAGGCGCACATCTGCAAGGAGCTTGCCGCCGGCAGACTGGATGCGCTGCTCGACGGTCTCTGCCGTGACATCCTCGTCGACGACGATTGCAAGGTCGACAGAGACACCCGGGAGCGTCGGCACCTCCTGATAGGGCAGCTCGCGCTTGGCAAGACGGAGCAGCGCCTCGACAGAGAGCTCGAATGCCACGACATCCTGCTCGACCTCGAAGTTCTGAAGGACCTCAGGATGGATGTTGCCGACCCAGCCGATGAGCTCTCCGCCGTGGGCGTAGATCTCGGCAGCGCAGCCCGGCTGGAGCCACCCATACTCTTCCTGGTCAGCCACCTTGTAGCGGACCTTCGTGATGCGCAGCGCCTTCAGGAGCTCCTGGACGACACCCTTCGCATCGAAGAAGTTGAGCTTCGGGTACTTGCGGTTCCACTGGTCATCGTCCCAGGCGCCGGACATGACGCCGCAGACGAAGCGGGGCTCATCCGGCTGGGACTTGTGCTCATGGCCGAAGAATACACGGCCGATTTCATAGAGCGCGATGTTCTTCTCGCCGTGGCTGATGTTGTACTCGACCGAGCGCAGAAGGCCCGGCAGCATGGAGCGGCGCATCTGGCTCTGGTCTGCGACGAGCGGATTGATGATCTGGACCGGGATGCCGCGGCCCTTCTCGCTCATATGCAGGCGCTCGAGATCGCGGGCATCGGCGAAGTTGTAGGTCTGGGTCTCGGAGAGGCCAAGAGCCCTGAGCGTGGCGCCGATCTTGCGGATGCGCTGCTGGTCGACCGTAAGGCCGCCTGCATGGTTCCTGGCAGCAGGAAGCGTCGCTTCGACCTCATCCTCGCCCCAGAGGCGCAGGATCTCCTCGATGAGGTCGACCTCGCGGGTGAGATCGGGACGGTTCGTCGGCGCGACGACGTCGAAGCCATCTTCTGCCGGCGTAACCGCGCAGCCAAGGCGGCGCAGGCGCTGTGCCATGAAATCAGGCTCGATATCGGCACCGGAGAGGGCGCAGACACGCTGGGTCCTGAGATGGATATGCGCAGGCTCCACAGGTGCTGGATAATTGTCGACCTTGCCTGTGCAGACCTCGGCCCCGCAGCACTCCTCGAAGAGGGCCGCTGCGATGTCTGCGATGCGCGAGCAGGCGGCAGCATCGACCTGACGCTCGAAGCGGATCGAGGCCTCGCTCATAAGGTCGAGATTGCGGCTCGTGCGGGAGATGTGGCCCTTGTCGAAGCAGGCGCTCTCGAGCAGGACATCCGTCGTGTTCTCGTCGATCTCTGAGTTGAGGCCGCCCATCACGCCAGCGAGTGCGACCGGCGTCTTTCCATCGTCGGTGATCACGATCATGTCGGACGTGAGGTCGCGGTCGGTGTGGTCGAGCGTCGTGACCTTCTCGCCGTCCTTTGCAGCACGGATCACGATGTGGCGCTTGCCGTCACGGACGCCAAGCTTGTTGAGATCGAAGGCATGGAGCGGCTGGCCGGTGAGATACATCACATAGTTCGTGACATCGACGACATTGTTGATCGTACGGGAGCCTGCCGCCTCGACACGGCGGGCAAGCCACTCAGGCGAGGGGCCGATCTTCACGTTCTTCACGACACGGGCAACATAGCGCTGGCAGAGTGCAGAATCTGCAATCGTGACATCGACGAGGTCCTCGGCGCGCGTCGCAATCTCAGACTTGATCTGGGGCTCCGTGATATGGGTGTCCTCATCTAAGATGGCAGACGTCTCGACTGCCATGCCCTCCATGGAGAGGCAGTCCGGACGGTTCGGCGTGATCTCGCAGTCGACGACCGTATCCGAGATGCCATAGTAGTCTGTGAAGTCCACGCCAACCGGCGCATCCTCAGGCAGGATCATGATGCCCGAGTGGTCGGAGCCAAGGCCAAGCTCGCGCTCGGAGCAGTTCATGCCATACGACTCGACGCCGCGGAGCTTCGACTTCTTGATCTTCACATCGCCCGGCAGGTGTGCTCCGATCATTGCGACGACGATATGGTCGCCTGCATTGAAGTTCTGGGCGCCGCAGACGATCTGCAGCGGCTCGGGCTTGCCGTCCTTATCCACGTTCTTCATGCCCACATCGACCGTCGTGAGCCACATATGGTCGGAATCGGGATGCGGGACCTTCGTCAGGACCTTGCCGGTCACGACGTGCTCGAGGTCTGCACCTACCTTCTCCACAGCCTCCACCTCGGTGCCGGTGTGGATATATTCCTTCACGAGGTCCTTCGGATCCTCGGGGACATCGACCATGTCCTTCAGCCACTCATAGGAAACGCGCATCGTATCTGCCTTTCTGTTGCGCGGAAACTGTCCAAAGAAGAGGATCCCTTAGAACTGGGACAGGAACCTCTTGTCGCCGGTCATCAGCATGCGGAGATCGGGGAGGTCGTAGCGCAGCGCTGCCACGCGCTCGACGCCGATGCCGAAGGCAAAGCCGGTGTACTTCTCCGGGTCGATGCCGCAGTAGCGGAAGACGTTCGGGTCCACCATGCCGCAGCCCAGAATCTCGAGCCAGCCCGTGCCCTTGCAGAAGCGGCAGCCCTTGCCGCCGCAGACGCCGCAGGACACATCGACTTCGCAGCTCGGCTCCGTGAACGGGAAGAAATGCGGACGATAGCGGGTAGCGCGGTCCTTTCCGAAGATCTCGCGCGTGAAGTAGTCGAGCGTGCCCTTGAGGTCGCCGAACGTGATGCCCTCATCGACGACGAGACCCTCGACCTGCGTGAACTGGGGCAGATGGTTTGCATCGGCCGTATCGGGACGGAAGACCGTGCCTGGGCAGATCATATAGATCGGGGGCTTCCTGTTCTCCATCACATGGACCTGAACGCCCGAGGTCTGGGTGCGAAGGAGCACGTCGGACTCGCCGAGCACATGCTGCTCCTTGCCTTCAGGAGCGTTGTCGACGACGTAGAACGTGTCCTTGGAAGAACGTGAAGGATGGTCTTCAGGCGCATTGAGTGCCGTGAAGTTGTAGTAGGTCGTCTCGACGAACGGGCCGTCCTCGACGGTATAGCCCATGCCGCAGAAGATGTCCTCGATCTCCTCGCGGATCTGCGAGATCAGATGCTCGGTGCCAAGCGGCTTCACGCGGCCTGGCAGCGTGACATCGGTCGACTCGGCTGCAAAGCGGGACTGCAGGACTTCCTTCGTGATCTCGACCTTGCGCTTCTCGATGGCAGCCACGACCTGCGCACGCACGTCGTTTGCCATCTTGCCCATGATCGGGCGCTCCTCAGGATCGAGCTTGCCCATCTGGTGCATGACCTGGGTCAGGCTGCCCTTCCTGCCGAGAATCTGGACGCGCAGCTCCTCCAGCGCTTCAGGCGTGAGCGCCTTGGCAACGCCTTCGCGCACCTGATCCTGAATCGATGTGAGGTCATCGTTCATTGACATACCGATTTGCCCCTTCCATAGAAAAAGCCGTCCTCGAGCATACTTGCTCAAGGACGGCCTCATGACCGCGGTACCACCTTGATTGACACTGCACGCTTTGTGCGTCGCGAGCGCCCACTCGTTGAGCTCCGTTCCGTGGAGCAGACGGCTTCCCTACTGGCAGATGCGTTCAGGTTGCAGCTGGTGGAGTGAACTTCGTCCGCCAGCCTTCGCGAGGACCTCTCAGCCTAGGGTCCCTTCTCTGTCCTCCAGCTACGCGGCAGACGAACCTCTCCGTCATTGCCTGTGGGCAAGCTTAGCACAGGCATCCCGACTTGTATCCGGATATATGAACATTTCCCTTCTGTTCACATCCGAGATGCGCCCGCCTGCCCCAATTGGGCCGGAATGCTGCATTCCAAAGAGCTGCATGATGCTTGCGGAAAGCGGCCTCTCAGGCCATGAATGGCCATCTGCCTTCTGCCAGGCACTCTATCGCCTGCGCGACCGCATCGTCTCTGCAGGCCCCGATATGCCAGCGGGCCGCTGCAGCAGCTTCTGCCGTCGCATTCGAGACGGCAACAGAGTTCGGCACGGCTTCGAACATCGCAAGATCGTTGTTTGCGTCGCCGAAGACAACGACCTCGTCGGTCGAGCAGCCTATCGCTTCGCAGAGCACCTTGATGCCGCGCCCCTTGTTCCAGCCGGCGGGCATCGCATTGAGGTATCCCGGGAATGCCAGGTCGAAGTCGAATCCCTCCGCCTCGGCATTCAGCACGTCGACAAGCTCCTGCGTCTCGGCCCGCGTGATTCCGCACTGGAATACATTCACCTTCGTGATCGCTCCTTCAGGAAGTGTACTCCGCACGTCTGCCGTCTCGGCATATGCCGGGAAGGACTGGGCAAGCTCTTCCTTCGTGCCCCGCACGATATAGGGTCTGCTATCCTGGAAGCAGAGAAGCCCGCATCCCGGATGCTTGCCGAGCACATCCAGAAGGCCCAAGAGCGCCTCATGGCTGAAGTACTCGTGATGGATGCATCTGCCCTCGAGATAGACCTCGAGGCCGTTCGTGGCGACCGCTGTGGCGCAGCACGCCTCGTCTTCAGAAAACATCGGCGGCACCCAGCTTCTGGCCCTGCCCGAAGAGGGACCGATCGGAAGCCCTGCGGAAAGCGCCTTCAGGAACGCCTCATGCGTCCGTGCGCTTACCGTCTTTTCGCCTTTCGGCAGGATTGTATTGTCCATATCGGACAGGATGAGGCGGCACTCACGCACGCTGCCATCCGCTGCAATCTCCCTCACGGCATCCCCTTTCTGCACCTATCGCTACCTATAGCCAAGGCGTGCCAGCGCATGGGCAACACCGTCGTGGTGCACATCGTCTGTCACGAACGTCGCAGCCTTCTTTGCTTCCTCAGAGGCGTTGCCCATCGCGACCGCGACATCGGCAGTGCGCAGAAGCGGAATGTCGTTTTCCGAATCGCCGAAGGCAAGCGTGCGCCCGACAGGCTTGCCTGCATCTTCCAGGGCCTGGACAAGAGCGCGTGCCGCTACGTCCTTGCCGACACCAGGGCATACGAGCTCGAAATAGTCGGGTGCAGACTGGTAGCAGGCAAAGTGCGTCTGGAAGAAGCTGCTCTTCTGGTACTGCGGGAAGTCATAGTAGCGAAATGCCAGCTTTCCCACCTCGAGCGAAGGCATGACCTGCTGAAGCTCGTCCATGCTCTCGACCTGCTCGGCATGCCACTCGAAGCCATGCCGTTCGCCTGCAAACGCCCTGCCTTCCGGCCCGCTGAAAAGGATTCCCATATCAAGGCGCGGCACCTCCAAGAGAGCCCTTTCAAGATCTTCCTGCGGGATGAAATGCGCTAAGATGCGCCTGCCATCCAGGATTGCCAGCGCACCGTCGAAGCAGAGCATGCCAGAAAATGGCAGGTCCTTGAGACAGGCAGGCACGCCCTGGGGAGCCCTTCCCGTCGAAAGCAGAGCAACATTGCCAAGCTCGCAGAAGCGGTCAATTGCGTGCTTCGAGGCCGGACTGGCCTCATTTCCCCAGCCCGTCTTCGGATCCCGCCATGTCAGCGTGTTGTCGATATCGAAGAACGCCACATCCATCCGGTTCCTCCTGGTTCGCTCTCCCTGTGCAGTATAGCGACATGGATGCGCCTGCCGGAAGGAGGAATTTCCGGCAGGACGGGAAAGCCGCACGCATCGGATGCAGCCGTCAAGCGCTCATCCCACGGTATCCATAGTGTATTTGAGGTCGCTCCCAAACTGATAGATATTGCGGGTGAAGAGCTTGCGGCCAAACCAGTCGATCTCGCGGTCATGCCAATCGGGATGATCGAGTATGCTCTGTGCCGTTTCGGCAAGATAGCTAAGCGTCACAGGATGAAGGTCGAATGTTCCATGGCCAGGAAACACTCCAGATATCTTATCTCCATGAGCTTCGATGATCTTCACGATGCAGTCATGAAGCGAGCGGATAGTACAGAGCTCTGGATGGCTCTCCCCTTCGTCGAGCAGTGCGCTCGTCGCATCGCCCATGAAGAAGCAGCCAGTCACACGATCGTAAATGCCAGATTCGCCTGCTGTATGGCCTGAGATAAGATTAACCTCTACCCGATAGGGCTCTCCCGTATCCATCACGCCGAGATCGAAGATAAATCCAGAAGGCACTCCCTTCACTTCATAAGGCCGAAAGGGCACCAGATTCTTGGGGTCGAAATCGGATGATTTCGGTTTTCCCTGTTCATCGAGAAGAAAGCCTGCCATATAGCCAGGCGCCATCTGACGCTTCAGAAGCTCAGCATCGTATTCATTGATATAGACAGCATCAAAACAGAAGTTGCCCCCAATATGATCGACGTGCCGGTGCGTATTGAAGCAGAGAATCTCCCTGTCAGGCGCAAGATGCTCCGCCAGCTTCCTGATGTTTCCCAATCCGAAAGCCGTATCGATAAGAAGCGCTCGCTCGGGACCGATTACGAGATAGCTCCAGACATCGCCGCACCCCGGCATGATGGAAGGGCTGAAGAGCGCATAGGTATTGGGCCGCACCTTATAGCACTCGACGAAAGGGTTGACGTCTGGATAGTATTCCTTGAGATCGGAATGCTCTCGCAGCACTTTCATGAAGGACCATCGGGAGGGCTTTTCATGCTCAGGCTGGAAATTATGCACAGAAACGCTGCCTGCAATAGGCCGGGGATCGAGATCCATCATGAAGCCACCCCATGCACGACATAGCTATAGGTATCCCGCATCGGCACAAACGCCAGAGGAATCTCGTTGGTACCCAGGGCACGGGGAAGCCATCTGACCATATACTCCATGCCAGGCTCTTCCAGATTGAAATGTCCTACCGTGATAGCGCATTTTCCTTGGCCAAGCTGTGCTGCGTCACGGATATACTCGCACGTCGTGAAGTCGATGAATTCCATAGTCACCAGAGCATCGACATCTTCGCTGTCCGCATACATGATTTCATGAGTATCTGACGCGGCATTGCCGAGCACATGCATCGGAATGTGCACGCGGCGCACCCGGGCATGCAGATCTCCGATCAGACGCGTGCCATTGAGGCCCAAAGACGCCACCAGATGTTCGGCGAGCTCCTTGCCGCTCATCTCGGGTATCTCGAAATCCAGGCTCTGTGCCGTATCGCCAATCCGATAGTCGAGCCAGCCTGTCTTCCACGCAAAACCATAGAAGATTCCATCGACCATCCCGCCATCTGCCTCAAGCGGCACCTTCGAATGGATGTAGTCATGGCAGCGCCAGACGGTGCCTCCCCATCTGTCGAGAAGCTCCTTCTTGGCAGCAAAGGTCCTGTTGCCAAGAAGGATGTCTTCATGATCTCCATGGTTCCAGAAGAGCGCTTCGTGCGTGATGATTAGGTTCGCTCCTTTGCGCTGCGCTTCGCGGATGATGTCTGCCGTCGGCCAGATGCAGGTGACGATGCCCGTGCATTCTTCTTCGACCCATTGCTTCCCATAGGTTATCTGGTCGCGCGTCGTCTTGTCGTCGATAGGCTTTCCAGTATCGAAGGCGATTCCTCCACAGAATGCCTTGATCCGTGCGATAACATCCGACTTCTTCATGTGCCCTCCTGCCTATTCATCCTCTTCGTCCATCGCCACAGCGAATGTATTGACCAGCTGCATGGACTGTCTGCCCATCTCAAGGACATTCTCTATGCCTTGAATGCTGAGCTCGTCTGCCGACAGACAGAGCTCCAGAGCGGTCGGCACATTGATGCCTGCCACCAGGAACACATGCGGTCCCATATAGGGCGCAAAGGCCTGATTGACACTCCCCTGCAGAATATCGGTCAGGACAAGTACCTCGTCATCCGGCGCAATGGTGCTGAAGATCTCCCTGACTCGCTCTTCAAGCGGTGCGGAGTCCACATAGGCGCAGACGACTTCGAGAGGCTGCTTGTTGCCGAGGAAATCGAGGGTGTCCTTCAGGCCTTCGGCGAAGCGGTGATGGGAGGCCAATATGACATGTCTCATGGGTGCTCACTTCCTATTGCATCCCTGATGCAGCAGGATCACATTGTGCAGAGCAGGGTAATGATGTTTCCCCTGCCAAGAAGATACGCCTTGCAGGTATCTCCTTGGCAGAGGCTCTTCGCCCGGCAAGGGCGGGCGAAGAGCAGAATGGCTAGGCAGCGGGGGCAACGCCGAGGATGCCAGTGGCGGCGCAGATCCAGCTGATAACGATGATGCCCAGAATGATCCAGTTGAGCTTCACGCCCTTCTTGATGAGACGGTAGGTCACCGCAGCTGCAATCACACCGAGCAAGTTGGGGAAGATCTGGTCCAGCACACCGGTCTGGAGCGACAGGGAAATCTCCCCGAAAGTGAAGGTGAGCGGAGTGTAGATCGAGATGGCAGAATAGATGAGGGAACCCACGACGGTAAGGCCGAGGATCGAAGCGGCGTCCGTCAGAATCGAGATTCTGTCTGCCATGCTCGTGATGACCTTGGCACCGGCATCATAGCCCTGAACATAATTCTGAAGACGCCAGACAAGGATGGCTGCCCAGACAGCAACCCAGAGCAGGATGCCCACCGGATTGCCCTGCATGGCCATATATCCTGCAATGGAGCCCAGAATCGTCATCGGCAGTATCCAGATCAAGACATCGCCGACGCCAGAGAGCGGACCCATGAGGCCGACCTTGAGGTCATTTTCTGCAGCCATGCCGCCGAGGTGTCCACGGTCCTCGATAGCCAGGCCAGCGCCGAGAAGGAGGCCTGATACTGGAGGTGTTGCATTGAAGACGCAGTCGAGCTGATTGAGGATTGCCGTATTGAAGGCTTCCCGGTCGTTGCCGTAGATCTTGCGGAGCGCATAGTAGGCAGCAAATGTGCAGCAGGGTGCATTCTGCGTGGCATATGAATAGGAAGCGGTATCCATCAGCAGCATGCGGCGGCTGCAGATCTTGAGGTCCTCTTTGGTAAGCACCGGCTCATATGAGCCATCCGGAAGCTGCACGGGTGCCGGAGCCTCATCGAAATCCTTGAAATCCTTCGGTTTCAGAAAATTACTCATCTTCGAGCTCGCCTCCATCTGCATTCTGTGCTGCCATGACCTGCGATGAGCTCTTCAGCCTGAAGTACTCGATAGCGATTGCTGCGCCCAGGAGGGCAATCGGAAGGACCGAGAGCTTGAGATAGGCAGCCAGCACATACCCTACGATCAGGAATGCATAGAACTTGTTGACCGGCATGAAGGTCAGAAGCATCGCGAAGCCGGTGACCGGAAGAATTCCAGCAGCGATGGTAAGGCCGGTCGTGAACCAATCCGGCATGACTGCAAGCACGGCATCGACCGCCTGCTGGCCAAATGCCAGCACAAGCGCCATCGGAAGCGCGCCCTGCAGGAAAAGCCACAGATGCGACAGGAAGAAGGAGCGCAGCATCTTGCCGTACTCTTCCTTGACAGCATGCCCGCGGATGACCTTGAAGACCCAGGAGTTATAGATCTTGAACATGACATCGAGCTGGACATAGAGCATAGCAACAGCTACGCCCACAGCAAGGCCGACAGATATGTCGCCCGAACCGGTGATGCAGGCAAGCACGGTCGCTACCATGCCAGCCATGCCATAGTCAGGAGCAGACGAGCCGCCGAGGCCAGCTGCACCCATGCTCATGAGCTGGATGGTGCCACCGATGACAAGACCGGTATAGGGGTCGCCCAGGATGATGCCCGTGAGCCAGCACATAAGTGCATGCTGGAACGTAAATAGCTGCGTGGAATACGAATCCATCGCCCTGAATCCCGAGAGCAGGACGATAAGAATGAACTGAAGCGCATTGACTGCCATCTGGATCCTCCCCTTCTAGACGTCTATGTACTCGGAAATGGGAACCGGCTTGTCCGTCGTCATATACCGGACTTCGACTCTGGTCCCCGCCTGCACGATCTTGCGATAGACAGGTATATCCTCTTCCTTGATGAAGGCGCGCCGTCCTGCCTGAACGCCAGGAGTGCCTTCTGGCGGCAGCTCGGTCAGGCCCAGCGTAAGCACAGGTATCTTCTGTCCGAGCTCAATCAGGTCAAGGAACGTCTGAGGATCGCGGGCTATGACAAAGACGGTATGGTTGTCATATTTGCCTGCCTTGAAATTCGTGAAAGCCTTCTCGTGTGTGATGATTGAAAGAGCCTGCCCCGAAGGCTTCGACATCCTCATGGCAGCTTTGCGTACTTCGTCTTCCGCCGTTGCATCGTCGATGATCATCGTACGCTGCGTAGCATAGGTGGGGCACCAGAAGCCCTGCACGATGCCATGGAGGAGGCGATAGTCGATTCTGCCTGCCGTGATACTCATCTGCACTCCTTTCTCGCGACCGAAGGACATGCCTTCGAGGACCGTCTTTGCCTCGGGCATTCCATCTGCTGACAGAAAGAACTGTAGATATATTCGCAGCTGCCAAAAGGCAGATGGGAACCTCTCGCCAGTACCCGGCCACTTTCGACAGCACGAACGGATTGATGTGGCAGGCAAGCGGATTAGCCGACACTCAGCTTCGACACTTGCACCAGACTAGGCATCTGAATCATTCGTCTTCAAGTACCAGACTGGCGATGCTGTTCTTATATCCAGCTTTTTCCTGCGGCATCATGAGCATGTGGTGTACATAGGCAATCTCGGTCACAGGAATCTCGACACGATAGCGCCGACACATCTCGTCAAATGCCTGACGGAACCAGTCTATGAAGTCGTGGTGGTCGCGCTCGAATGCCTCGGCATCTGGATAGGTATCCACGAAGTTCTTGGTCACGAGACGCTCGATGAGCCCGCACAGATGCACGTACAGGGCAATCTGGCGGCGGGCATCGATCGTGCGTCCGCTCAGGGCAGAAAGCTTCTGCATGGCGCGGTCCGCTTCGAGATAGAGCATCTCGGGATTCAGGATAGTGATGGATTCGACAACATTTCTGAGTGTCAGATTCCGAAGCAGCTTCTGATGGAAGAGCGCAATCCCATCGGGGCCAAGCGCCTGCCGCAGCGCAGCATCGAGCGCATCCGAAGAGCCGGCATAGAGGATATCCTCGAGAGCTATGAAGGGCACTTCAGCCACGCCGGGATCCATTGTGCCGACGATGGCACGCACGCAGTAGCTGCTGAAGGCAGGCGCCTGGCTGCCCATTCGCTCCAGCTCATGGTAATCGCAGGTCACAAGGCGGACAGGCAGCTGTTCTGGCAGCGAATCGGACATGAGCTTCCTCAGCTTGTCTGCAGCCGGTGCCCCCGCCTCGGAGCAGAACAGTATCGCTTCCTCTCCGCGTGCTGCCTCGATGGTCCTGATTGCTGGCGTGCATGTCCCGACAATCCGTTCCAGTGCCTCCCTCATGTCTTCATGGGACATGAGGGAGGCGCCGATCTCCAGCGCAAGGCCTGTCGACACGTTGCTGACGATATGGATGGCTGTTCCCGCCATCGGCGGCAGCGCATCTGCCACCTGCGAAAGCGAGCCCATGTCGACCAGAATCACGACTTCGCGTGCAAAGGAATACCGGCCAAGGATTCGAGTCAGCGGCGAGACGACATCTGCCATCTGCTGGTCATAGGTCATATCGACCGCCTCGAATACCCGTGCGTGCAGGATGCGGTTCACGGCGTCGGCAATCGAGGTCGCCGTCGCGTAGCCATGGCAGAGGATGACGCCGCAGAAATCGCGCGCGTCTGTGCTGGCTTCGATGACTTCCTTCACATCGACAAGGAGCACTACGGCCGTAAGCTCGTCGATCTCGACCCCGAGCGTGCTCCTGACCTTTGCCGCCATCTGCTCGACGATGGTGGTAGCCATGCGGGAGCTGTGGGAGAGCGCTGCAGACATCCGCACCAGCAGCTCGCGCTTGTCCCTGCGCCATTGCGAGAAGCGAATCCCTCCCCAGAGCTGCAAAGTCAGCGCCTGTGCCAAGGCACGCGCAGTCTTGCGTGTCAGCTCTATCCCATAGGCAGAGTCGATCTCTTCGATAATGGGATTCAGCACCTGCTCATAGGTCTCCATGCGCGGGTTCGTGACCTTCCCGTCGAAGTTGAGGAAATCCTCATAGTCATGAATGGTCTCGAGAGCGGCATGGCAGAACTCATCGAACGTTATGTCCCCTGATTCATAGGCACCGAAATGGTCGGCAAGGCGTTGGAAGAAGGCAAGGATGCGAGCATTGGGTGTGACCGGAGCACGCCTTGTACTTGAGACAAGCTGGTCGTCATCCGAGCGCGATGATGTTGCACTCAGAAGATGGAGGGGAAGATGATACTGGCGGATTACCAGCTTGCCCTCGCTGCAGCCGATATAGGCATTCGCGCAGCAGGTTGCAACGCACGACTTCAGACCATCGATATTCTCGGCAAAATCGCCCTGAACCAGAGCTCTCAGCGCACCACGGGATATCGATACATCAGCTGCGACACGTCTGCCTTCCGTTCTGAGGAAATGCATGACCAGGACCATGCGCTCATTTTCGTCTCGTTCAGCATAGCGTGGAAGCTGGACCGTGATTGGCAGGACGCGTGAGAGTCCAAGAACGCGCGGCGAGGAAGCCGGACGCGCCGTGCCAAGGATAAAGCGTACCGATGATGCCGCATCGGATATCCCATCGGATGACGAGACACCCTCCAATATGCGGGCGACGATACGGTTGCCTGCCGTCTGCGACAAATGGTCGAAGCGATGAATATAGACCACACCGCCATGAGCTTTCTGTACCGCTCCGTTCCGGCTACCATTCCCGAAGATGTCGGCTTCCGCTCCCGAATCGCTTTCCTCGTAGCGCGAAGCATCCACTTCGACAAAGCAGGCCCCTTTCGGCAGGGCGCCCGAATTGACGCCGTACTCGAATGTCAAATTGGCAAGCAGCTCCTTGCCCGTGCCATGGTCTCCGACCAGCAGCACAGGAAGGCCCTGCGGCGGATAGGCAACAGCGCTCTTCAGCTGTTCGACGCACACGCTCAAGCTCAGGTCATGCCCTATCGCCTTCTCGAAATCCTGCTGTTCAAGAGCGCCGCCCCGCGCAAGAAGCTCTTCCATGGAGGCATACTCCATGCCTGCAATCCTGCACTGGAGGAACCGTTCCATGGCAGCGTGATGGAAGAAGAGCTTGGGACGTCCTTCTACCTTGATCACGTGTCCTTCTCGCACCAGCTCATTGAGATACTGGCTTGCGAGGTTGCGGCTGACATGGCATTCCGAAGCTATGCGCATCGTAGTGAAAGGCGCGAGCGAACCCGGAGAAAGCTCGCGTGTCACGCGGTCGAGATAACGAAGCAGATCTGCCTTCGTGTCAGATAATGCCATTCTCAATCCTTCCCCTTCCGGGTTCTATTCTGGCACAGATATCGCCCTCGCCCCCCTGGCGTCCATTCATGCAGACGCACAGGCCTCGATTCGGGCACATGAGGACAGGCATTTTTTTCTGTCAGACTGCCAATCCTGCTTGATCAGGAATCTGCGGCAGCGCCGCCTGCACCAGCCTTACGCCGGAAATATTCCTACGGAGCTCAAGGCAACACGATGGTAACCGACTGAAGTGCTGTATGGTCATATTTCAGATCTAAGGTTTAGCAGTTCCGCAGGGAACTGCCACACCGATCGCATCAAATGGAGGCCCACATGACGCAGGTGTATTCGGAGATAGGACGTCTCAGAAAGGTGATGCTCCACCGGCCCGGACGCGAGCTCTGCCAGGTGCTTCCCTCTCAGCTTTCGGGCATGCTCTTCGAAGATACGCCGTATCTGGCAGAGGCCCAGAAAGAGCACGATGCCTTTGCCAAGATCCTGACAGATGCCGGTGTCGAGGTCCTCTATCTCACCGACCTCATGAAGTCTGCCTTCGAGTCCCCGAAGGTCCGCTATGAGTTCGTCTCCGAGTTCCTCGACGCCTCCCATATCACGAGCCCTGCCCTCGTGGAGAAGCTCGAGGACCTCTATCTGCGCATGACGGCAGAAGAGCTCGTCGAGACCGTGCTCTGCGGCATAAGGAGCGACGATGCGCGCCTCCAGGATGTGACGTCGTTCGGAAACCTCGGTGCCCGCGAGGCCGTCTTTGCCGTCTGCCCGCTCCCTAACATCTACTTCATGCGTGACAACTCGATCTCGCTCGGCCATGATGTCATCTACTCCCACATGGAGAAGCGTGCCCGCAAGCGCGAGGCGATCGTGCTGCGCTATGTGCGCCAGCATGCGAAGGAGTTTCAGGATACAAAGGAAGAGGACCTCTACGACCTCTCCTTCCCGCAGCGCATCGAAGGCGGCGACGTGCTCGTCCTTTCCGACCATTCTGTCATCATCGGCTGCTCGGAGCGCACGAGCCCTGTCTCGATCGAATACATCGCTCACAGCCTCTTCGAGCGCGGCTACACGGAAGTCTATGCCTTCGATATCGGCATGCATCGCGCGTCCATGCACCTCGATATCTCGCTCTCGATGGTCGATGTGGATACGTTCCTCTACAACCCCCTGATCGACGGCACGACCGACATCTACCGCCTCTTCCCGGCACCCACAGGCGTCGGCTATGACTATGTCGGCAAGGACTGGCACAGAGCGCTTGCCCAGGCGACCGGGAACCCCGATGTGCGCCTCATCCCCTGCGGCGGAGACGATCCGGTCGATACGGAATGGGAGCTCTGGAACCTCGGCGCCAATGTCCTCGCTATAGCTCCTGGCGAGGTCGTGGGCTATGAGCGGACACCGATCACGCTCGATCTCCTCGACAAGGCAGGCATCGCAGTCCACACATTCCCCTCAGGCGAGCTCTCGCGCGGACGTGGCGGCACGCACTGCATGAGCATGCCGCTCGTACGCGACCTCCTCTAGCTCACATTCCGTCAAAGAAGAAGGCGGCTGCAGCCCTGAGACTGCAGCCGCCTTCCGCATATCCCGGGCGTGCCTCACTCTTCTTCTGCAGAGAGGGCGCAGAGCGCAGCTCCATACATGCCGGCCTGGTTGCCGAGGTCTGCCGGCACGATCTTCGTGTTCCTGCAGATCGGCAGGCAGTGGGCCTGGAAGCGCTCGGTGAGCTCGTCCTTGAAGACATCGAACGAGCCGACGACGCCACCGCCGATAACGAAAGCCTCAGGATCGACCGCGCACGACAGCTGTGCCATGGCGCGAGCAAGATACTCGAGCATCTGGGAGATGGCAGTGCGTGCGCACTCGTCCCCTGCTGCCATGGCCTTGAAGACAGAGTAGGAATCGGAGCGGCCCGAGAGCGCGCAGGGCTCCTTGCCTGCCTTCTCGCAGGCCTCCTTGTAGAGCGTCACGATGCCGGAGGCGCTTGCATACTGCTCGAGGCAGCCATGGCGGCCGCAGCCGCAGGTGCGCGTCTCCTCGTAGTTCATCGTCAGGTGTCCAAGCTCGCCGCCAGCGCCATTCGCTCCTGCCACGAGCTGGCCATTGAGGACGACGCCTCCGCCGACGCCCGTGCCGAGCGTGATCATGATGAAGTTCTTGACGCCCTTGGCGCCGCCCATCCACATCTCGCCGAGCGCTGCGGCATTCGCATCGTTCACGAAGGCAAGGCGTGCCTGGAAGAACGTCTCCTTCAAGGCATTCTTGAGTCCGTCAGGATCGAGCTTGATGTTCGGAAGGAAGCCGACATTGCCATTCGCATCGACAGGACCAGGGATATCGAGACCGACCGCCTCCACGTCGGTGATCGCACCATCGACCGAAGATACGAGGTTCGTGAGGCCATCTGTCACCTCGGCGAAGGCCTGAGGTGTCGTGAGGTCCGAGGTCGGAATCGTGCGGACTGCCTTGAGCTGGCCTTCAAGCGTAAAGATGCCTGCCTTGATTGATGTGCCGCCAACATCAATGCCCAATACATACTTCATCGGATCTTCCTTCCGTAAACGTTTCCGGGACTCCAAGTATGGCGCAAGGAAGAGTCCCTTGAAACGAGATATCCAGCAATGGTGCATCCTGCGACACGATCGGCACCAAGCGCGCATGTATGGCCATCTATCTGCCATTGCTGAGCGTATCCCGTTCTGTCCCTTAAGCTGAGGCACGTCTCAGGCTACACTGGAAGCTATTCATAGGAACATGCGCGCAGACGCGCGAGAGGAGCTCGAATATGGCTGATACGAACGAAAGCGGCAAGACCGAGGCCCAGGTGAGCGAGCCTGCGCAGAAAGCTGACACGCAGGCAGCACCCGCTCCAGCAGGTGTCCCTGCTGCTTCCCCTGCCGCCGTCATGAACCCGAAGGCAGATCTCGCTGCCCTGAACTCGCTCGAGATGCATCTCTATGCCCACAGGTATGCCGAGACGATGATGGGCTGCTTCGGCCCCTCGATCGACCCCAAGAAGGCCGTGCATGACCGCGGCGAGGCACAGGCCATCCTCGACGAGGAGGACCAGGAGCTTCTGTGCGCAAAGAACACCGGCGAGCTTCTCGACCGTCTCCAGAGGAGCTCGGCGCTCCTCGACCGCACGCAGCGCGCACAGGTGCGCGTGCTCAGACGCGAGCGTGCCCGTCTCGAAAATGTCCCGGCAGCAGACCAGGCAGCATTCACGCGCTTGCTCGCCGAGTCCGGCGCCGTCTGGCATGCCGCAAAGGCTGCAAACGATTGGGCAAGCTTCGAGCCCTATCTTGACCGTGTCGTCAATGCCATGCGCCATCTTGCCAGCTGCCAGGACCCGCACAGGAACCCGTACGATGTGTGGCTCGACTACTTCGAGCAGGGCACGAGCCGCGCATTCTATGACCACTTCTTCCGCGAGGTGAAGAAGTGCGTCGTGCCGCTCCTCCAGGAGATCTCCCAGCGTCCGCAGCTCTCCCGCAGGGTCGTCGAGGGCCGCTTCGAGGCAGAGCGCCAGTGGGCCCTGGCACGCGACCTCATGGACCTCGAAGGACTCGATCCGGACGTGATGGTGCTCACGAAGACCGAGCATCCCTACTCTGATGGCATCACGACGAACTATGCGATGATCGCAGCGCACGTCTATGAGGACGATGTGCTCTCGAACCTTTACACGATGCTCCATGAGGGAGGACACGCCCTCTACGAGACCGGCGTCGACCCCGCCCTCAACTACACGTCGCTCAAGGGCGGCACGTCCATGGGCATGCATGAGGGGCAGTCGCGCTTCTTCGAGAACTATGTCGGTCGTGCCGAAGCCTTCGCGCCGTCTCTCCTTGCGCTTCTGCGCAAGCACTTCCCGGGCCAGTTCTCCCGTGTGAGCGCCCGCCAGTTCTACATGGCCGCAAACCGCGTCGAGCCGGGCCTCATCCGTACCGAGGCAGACGAGCTCACCTACCCCCTTCACATCATCATCCGCTACGAGATCGAGCAGCTCCTGATGGAGGGCGACATCACGGCGCAGCAGGTGCCGATGCTCTGGGCCGACCGCTACAAGAAGTATCTCGGCGTCCGCGTTTCTGACTACACGCACGGTGCGCTCCAGGATACGCACTGGGCAGACGGCCTCATCGGCTACTTCCCGACCTATGCGCTGGGTGGCGCCTATGGCGCACAGTTCCGCCACCAGATGATGGCAGAAGGCATGGACTTCGACGGCGTCCTTGCGACCGGCGATCTCGAGCCGATCCGTGCCTGGCTCAAGAAGCATGTCTGGCAGTGGGGCCGCACGTTCGACCCGGCAGAGATTGTCGTCAATGCCTGCGGCGAGCCCTTCAATGTGGCCTACTACACGGACTACCTCGTGCAGAAGTTCACGCGCCTCTACGGGATCGAGATGTAGCGTGCGCGCGCTCATCCAGCTCATAGACACGGCAGAGGTCACGGTCGAAGGAAAGCTTGTCGGTTCCTCCGGCCCCGGCCTCTGCATATTCCTGGGTGTCGTGCCCGAAGACACGGAAGTTGCCGCCGCGCGCCTCTGGAAGAAGATCCTGCGCCTGCGCATCTTTCCCGATGCTGCCGGAAAGACGAATCTCTCCCTTCAGGACACGGGCGGCTCTGTCCTCATCGTGAGCCAGTTCACGCTCTGTGCCGACTGCTCACACGGCAACAGGCCCTCCTTCACGGGAGCTGCCAAGCCAGAGCCGGCCAAGAGGCTCTATGAGGCGTTCCTCGAAGATGCAAGGGCAGACCTCGGAGAAAGCCGCGTGGGACACGGCGAGTTCGGCGCGATGATGGATGTCTCGCTTGTGAACAAGGGTCCCTTCACAATCTGGCTCGATACCGAAACGCTCTGATGAAATCGGCCTCCCCGCCCACAGGGCAGGGAGGCCGCTTCTTTCTCGTCTGAAATCAGCTCTTACGAGCCTATGGCACGGCGGAGATCGTCTGCAACCTCGCGGGTGCGCCTCGAAGGCACGGGCAGGCTCGTTCCCTCGTCGAGCATCACATAGCCCGGACGCATGCCTTCCACATGGTCCACGTTCACGGCAAAGCCACGGTGGATACGTACGAACTTGCCATCGAGACGCGTGAGCAGATGCGTGATGCCCTCGCTCATGCGGAAGGTGCCTGTCACTGCATGGACAAGCGTCGACTGGCGGGAAGCCTCGATATAGACGATATCGGAGAGGCTCAGGAAGTGCGAGATGCCGTCTGCATCACGCAGCACGATCGATTCCCTGAGCGCGTGGGCCACTGCCCCTCCATGCTCCTCCGTCACGGCGACCGAGAAATGGGCATGGCAGATCTTGAGCTCGCCCTTGAGCTCCTGCCAGATGAGCGTAAGGCGGCAGGGAATCATGCCTTCGCGGGTGATGGCAGCAAAGCGGCTTACGGTCACACAGGCATCTTCATCGAGCGCACAGGCATGCACATCGCGCTTGCCGACGCCCCTGAGCTCATACGCTTCTGCAAGCTCTTCGAGCTCCTGGAGGAAATCATGCCGGTCGAGCAGCCAATCCCCTTCCAAGGGGCCTACAGCCTGGAGCGTTTCAGCAAAGAGCGGCTCGAGCTTCTGCGCCGCGTGGTCAGGGAGCCGGTCCACAAGGCTCTCCGCCATGCGGAGTGCATCTTCCTGAAGCTGCTTCCTCATGCAGGAGATCGCCTCCATCCTGACCCGATCAGGCATGGAACCCGCAAGCTCCAGACATGAATCGTTTCGTTTCTTACGTATGTGCGTAATGAGTTTAACGTGCCTAGCAGCGAAAAAGTCGAAGAGGTCACGAAAGACCGGCAACGCTGAACAGAAAGCTCAGCGTTGCCGGTCTTTGCTGCTGCATCCCCGTGCAAACGCAAAAGACAGAAAGCTGCTATGCCCTTCCAAGCGCGCGGATTGCCTCTTCCACCTCTCTGCGCACCTGCACAGAGCGACGCTCCGGCATGGGAATGGCCGTCCCTTCATCGAGGATAATCTGGCGCGTATGGATCTCCCGCACATGGGCGACATTGATCACGAAGCCGCGGTGGACACGCAGGAAGTTCGGCGGCAGCTCGGCCGCGACCTTGCCCAGGACCTTTGCCAGGCGGAAGATGCCCTCCGCCGCATGCACCATCGTGTACTGCCGCTCTGCCTCGAGATAGATGACAGCATCTGCATCGAGGAAGTGGGCGACACCCGAGGAATCGCGCATGACAAGAGGATGGGAATCAGGATGGAGACGGACGGAGACCGTGCTGGTACCACCCACCTGCCCCTCTCCATGCATCGTCTTCTGCCCATGGCTCTGCCACGTCGGCGTCGAGATATGGAGATGCACAAGCTGGAGCCTTTCGTCCTCGACGGTCCAGAACAGCGTGACACGGAAGCGGTGGAAGGCCACCTCATGTGGCCCTGTCGGATACGACGCAAGCACGTGTCCTGTCACAAGCATCCCGTGCGGGCTCTGCACGCGCACCTGGAAATACTCCTCGGAGACCTTCTTGGCCTCGATGCCGTCCTTCGGCATATGGTCCATATAGGCATCAAGCGACTGGGGGACAAGGCAGTACTCGTCCGCGCTCGGTCCGATATAGGTGAAGCCCTCATGCAGATAGGGACGACAGGACTCTGGATCCTGTCTCCACAAGGCGCGGACAATCTCTTCGGATGTTCGCAGTGCTTTCTCCGAGAGCGTACCCTTCATGGCAACCACCTTTTTTGGCGTGTCCTGCAAGAAGCGCCGCATCGTTATCTGTCTGTACAGATATACCAATTATTGAACCTTGTATTGCAGATTCTTAACGAACGATGGGTTATTGCGAACAAATACATGTCTAACCAGATGAAAGCGATATCGAGGCATAATAATATGCCGCCTGCGGCGGAAAACCTGCCATCCACACAGTCCGGGCCTCCAGCACCTGAGTACCGGAAAGTGCGCACTTCGGCTTTGCCCTGCCATCCAGCAGGAGCACTTCCCGAAAGCAATATTCCCTTGGCCGAAACCCAGCACGCCAGGTACCGCACTTTTCCGCCATCGGGTATGCTTCCCTGCAAAGAGGCTACGAACATCCTTTTTCTGCCACCAGCAAGAGGAGCCGGAGATGAAGAAGCGGAAGATAAAGTTCGCAGAGACAGCTGATGTCTATCTCCTGGCAGGCCATCTTGCGCTCATCGCATTGGCAGCGGACGCATCTGTCTGGGCAGACCCCGCCCTCATCATCTTCGTCCTTCTCTTCTCCTGCTGCATGCTCATCTCCTGGCACAAGGCTTCCTGCCGCATCTTTGACAGGACATATACCCGTGCCAAAGCCCTGCGCCTCGCCTGTCTTGCGCCAGCAGCAGCGCTTCTGGCGGTATGCGCGCATCTTCTTCTCGGCTTCTGGCCACTAGCGGCCTTTGCCCTCGCTTGCGCTTCAGCCTGCCTCGCCTATCTCTGCACCCTCAATCTCGTACCTGCGAAGAAAGCTGTCCGATGAGAAGCTTCTCCCTTGGTCGGATTCTCATGCGCAGACCGATTCTCCTCATGTTTTGCTTGCGTCCAAAGACCGGAGGCTCCCATGCGAAAGGCATTCATGGTGGCAGCTGCCACATTGGCTGCCTTGGCTATCGCCGAAATCGCTCTCATAGCGGGCTTTTCCCGCGCTGCAGGCGTATCGAACTATGTCACGCCTCTCGCGACTGTTGCCGGAACCGTCGAAGATATCAGAACCGTCTCCGATGCGTCCGACGACGATGGCAGCATCGCCTATATCGAAATCAGAGTCGCAGATGCGGACGCAGCCGGTGCAGCGGCAGTCCAGGCAGAAAAGGACGGCTCCTCCCTGCCAGAGGCGGGCGATACCCTGATGCTCATCCGGAACGACCACACCGAGAGGACATATGGCCCAGAGCCCAAGATTGGCGATGAGGTGGAAGCCAAGATCTGGTACGACAAGGAAGATGCCGTGATAGATGGCGAGCACCGTGCAGCCTACGACATCTGTTCCATCGAGACCTATAGCTGGCTTATCGAATCTGGCCAGAGGTCCCGCTATCCTGAAGTCAGATGAACGAATCCCAGAAGCATGGAGCCTCATGACCCGGCTGCCAGCTCACACGCTCATTTCGGCGGCAAGAAGAAAGGAGAGCATCCCGTGGATGCTCTCCTTCCTGTAGCGCTCGATCTGTCTGCTGTATGGTCTCAGCCGCCAAGGTAGGCGCTCTTGACGGCAGGATCGTTCAGGAGCTGCTTGCCGGTGCCCGTGAGGACGATATTGCCGACCTCGAGGACATAGCCCCTGTCTGCAATCGAGAGGGCCATCTGGGCATTCTGCTCGACGAGCAGAATCGTCGTGCCCGCCTTGTTGAGCGTCTCGATGATGTCGAAGATCTCGTCGACGAGGATAGGTGCCAGACCCATCGAAGGCTCGTCGAGCATGAGGAGCTGCGGGTGGCTCATGAGAGCACGGCCCATGGCAAGCATCTGCTGCTCGCCGCCGGAGAGCGTGCCGGCCGTCTGGGCTTTGCGCTCCTTCAGGCGCGGGAAGTACGTATAGACCTTCTCCATCGTGTCCGCGTTCTCCGCGGCTGTCCTCAAGTAGCCGCCCATCTCGAGGTTTTCCTGAACCGTCAGATGCGAGAAGACGCGCCTGCCCTCGGGGCAGAGAGCCATGCCCTTCGCGACGATCTTGTGGGCAGGAAGGCCTGTAATGTCCTCGTCCTTGTAGACGATCTTGCCTTCCTTCGGCTTGATGAGGCCTGCAATCGTGTTCATGGTCGTCGACTTGCCGGCGCCGTTGGCACCGATCAAGGAGACGATCTCGCCTTCGTTGACCTCGAAGGAGATTCCTTTCACGGCGTGGATTGCGCCGTAGTAGACCTGGAGGTCATCAACCTTCAGCATGGTCATTTCTCCACCGCCTCCTTGGCAGCCTTGGCACCCTGCTTGCCGAGGTATGCCTCGATGACGCGCGGATCGGACTGTACCTCTTCCGGCGTGCCCTTGCAGATGATCTTGCCGTAGTCGAGGACGCCGACAATCTCGCAGATGCCCATGACGAGAGCCATATCGTGCTCGATCAGAAGGATGGCGATCTGGAAGTCATCGCGAATCTTCTGGATGTTCTCCATGAGCTCTTCGGTCTCGTTCGGGTTCATGCCGGCGGCAGGCTCGTCGAGAAGCAGGAGCTTCGGATTCGTGCCCAGGGCACGCAGAATCTCGAGGCGGCGCTGTGCACCATAGGGCAGGTTTCCTGCAAGCTCATTGGCATACTTCTGCATGTTGAAGATGCCCAAGAGATCCATTGCCTTGTCGTGGAACTCCTTCTCTTCCTTCCAGTGCGCCGGGAAGCGCAGCATGTCTTGGAGAAGCGAGGTGTTCATCGAGTTGTTCATGCCGACAAGGATGTTCTGCTCCACCGTCATCTGGCTGAAGAGGCGGATGTTCTGGAACGTACGGGCGATGCCGAGGCGGTTGACCTGGATCGTGTTCATGCCGGCGGTATCGACGCCGTTCAGAAGGATCGTGCCGCGGGTCGGCTGGTAGACCTTCGTGAGGAGGTTGAAGATCGTCGTCTTGCCGGCGCCGTTCGGGCCGATGATGCCGGCAATCTCGGTCGGGCCCATTGCGATGTTGAAGTCATCGACTGCCGTGAGGCCGCCGAAGTCGATGCCGAGGTGCTCGACCTCGAGGACGAGCGGCTTTCCGAAGTCGCGCTCGGTGACCAGGTTGGGCGTCGGTACCGGAAGCAGCACCTCGCGCTGACGCTTGCGCTTGATCTCATTCGGGCTATCGGCCATCTTTCGCCACCTCCTTCGTCTCTTCTGCTACTGCTTCTTCCTTCTTCTGCTTCTTCCAGGGGAACTGGCCGTTCATGATCTTCTCGATCGTATTGCCCATCGAGAAGTCGTAGGTGCCCATGAGGCCCTGCGGACGGAAGATCATGACGACGATGAGGACGACTGCGTAGACGACCATGCGGTAGTCGGAGAAGGCACGCAGCGCCTCAGGCAGGATCGTGAGGACGGTCGCGGAGAGGACAGAGCCGAGCATGGAGCCCATACCGCCGAGGACGACCATGACGAGGATCTCGATCGACTTCATGAAGCCGAACTTGGCAGGCATCATGACGCCGACGCAGCCTGCATAGAGGCCGCCGCCGATGCCGGCGAAGAAGGCAGAGACGACGAAGGCGAGCGTCTTGTAGTACGTCGTGTTGACGCCCACAGACTCTGCGGCGATCTCGTTGTCGCGGATCGACAGGATCGAGCGTCCGTGCCTGCTCTTCATCATCGTGTGGATCAGGAAGAGCGATATGGCGACGACTATGAACGTGTTTAGGAAGTTCGTGTAGGACGGGATGCCCGTGAGGCCCTTGGCGCCGCCCGTGAGCTGGAAGCCGAGGACGTCGTCGATGTTGAGCATGACAACACGGATGATCTCAGCGAAGCCGAGCGTGACGATGGCGAGGTAGTCGCCCTTGAGGCGCAGGGCCGGGATGCCGATGATGAGGCCGGCAAGGGCAGCGCAGAGGCCGCCGAAGATGAGGCCGCAGACGAAGAGCAGCATTGCCTGGGGCGTGCCCGTCGAGAAGTCGCGGGTGCCGACACCGAAGACGTCAGCCATGCGCATGATGAAGATGGCGCAGGAGTAGCCGCCGACCGACATGAAGCCGGCATGGCCCAGAGGAAGCTGTCCCAGGTAGCCGGTGGCGATGTTCAGCGATACTGCCATGATGATGTAGATGCCGACCTGCTCCAGGACCGTCGTCTGATAGCGGGAGATGACGCCTCCCGAAATCATGAGCTCGCCGATTGCGAGGAAAGCAACGACCAGGATCGAATTGATGAGGTATCGCTGCTTGGTAGAGAGCGTGCGGTACGCCCTGTTGATTGCTTCAGCCATTGTTATCCCCTACACCTTCTCGGACATCGGACGGCCGAGGATGCCCGTCGGCTTCACGATGAGGACGATGATGAGCAGGAGGAAGACGACAGCATCCTTCCAGACGGAGAGGCCCACAGCAGAGACAGCCACCTCGGCAAAGCCGACGAGGAGTCCGCCGATGACGGCGCCTGGAATCGAGCCGATGCCACCGAGGACTGCTGCGACGAAGGCCTTCGTGCCGAGCATGATGCCCATGGTCGGCGTCGCCTGGCTGTATGCCATCGAGTAGAGGACAGCACCGATGCCAGCAAGCGCAGAGCCCACAGCGAACGTGAAGGAGATCGTGTTGTTCACATTGATGCCCATGAGGCGTGCAGCACCCATATCCTCAGAGACGGCACGCATGGCCTTCCCGAGCTTCGTCCTGTCCACCAGCTGTGTGAGGATGATTGTCGAGATGGCCGTCACGATGACCGTGAGAAGGGCGACCGACGAGATCTGCATGCCACCGATCTCGACTGTCGTGGAATCGATGAAGGAAGGCACAACCTTTGCGTCAGCGCCGAAGACGAGCTGTGCGCCGTTCTCCAGGAAGTAGGAGACGCCGATGGCCGTGATCAGGATCGACAGACGCGGCGCATTGCGAAGCGGCGCATAGGCGACCTTGTCGATGAGTACGCCGAGCAGCGTGCAGCCTGCGATAGAGAGTACGACAGCAACAAATGGAGGCATGCCCAGCTGGGACATGACAATCCATGAGATGTAGGCGCCGACCATGATGATGTCGCCGTGTGCGAAGTTGAGCAGCAGGATGATGCCGTACACCATCGTGTAGCCCAGGGCCACAAGCGCATAGACGCTGCCCAGCTGCAGACCGTTCATGATCTGCGTGACGAGTGTCATGCCTGACCACCCCTTTCATAGCAATGGTTAAATACTCGATATTTAGAATAGCTTCGCCCAAGAAGAAAAGAAGAAATTGCTATAGCTAGTATCTCAATGGTAACAGGCCGTTTACCTGCGTATCCTCGAGCCCAAGAAGAGCGGGCGCCCGGCATTTGGCCGGATGCCCGCTCCTTTGGCTGAGCTATGAGCTTGCGTCTTAGGACTCTGCCTCGACGGTCTGGAAGACCTCCTGCGCGCCACCCTTGAACGTGATGACCAGGGTCGGCTTGACCGGGTCGCCCGTGCCTTCGTACTTGATCGTGCCGGTCACGCCGTCAACGGAGCCAGAGGCGATAGCGTCGATGATGGCCTGGGAGTAGTCGGCAGTGCCAGCCTTGGCCTTGCCGTCCTTCTCCACGGTCTCGATGGCGTTGGCCATGACCATGGCAGCGTCGTAGCCGAGGGCGCAGAAGTTCGACGGCTCGTCGTTGAACTTTGCCTTGTAGTCGGAGATGAACTTCTGGACCTTCTCGTCCGGGTTCTCGGAGACGAAGGAGCAGTCATAGTAGCAGCCCTCGAGGTCCTCAGCGGATGCGTACTCCTCGGAGCCGCCCACGATGTTGGACCAGCCATCGGCGCCCATGAAGACGCCCTTGTAGCCCTGCTGGCGAGCCTGGGTGACGATCTTGCCGTCGTCCTGGTAGTAGTTCGGGCAGAAGATGGCATCAGGGCTCGTAGCGATGATGGCGGTCAGCTGGCCGTTGAAGTCGACGTCGCCGTCAGCATAGCCCTGCTGCGTCGTGATCGTGATGCCCTTCTTGCCGGCTTCCTCGACGAATGCGTCGTTGACGCCCTTCTCGTAGTCGCCGCCGGAGTTGTAGATCGTGCCGACCGTCTTGTAGCCCTGCTTTGCAGCGAAGTCTGCCATGAGCTTGCCCTGATACGGGTCGGTGATGCAGGCACGGAAGGCGTTGGAGCCATACTGGACAAAGCCAGCAGCCGTTGCAGATGCAGAGATGAGCGGCATGTTGTCGTTCACGGACTGCTGGGCCACAGCGATGGAAGGCGTCGAGGTGACGTCGCCGATGATTGCGACATCGCCATTCTCGACCATCTTCTGGTAGGCGTTGACAGCCTCGGTGGCATCGCCCTTCTCATCCATCTCGTCGAGCTCGACGTCCTTGCCATTGATCTTTGGGTTCAGCGAGAAGTAGAGCTCCACGCCATTGCGGACGGCCAGGCCGTACTGTGCGACGGAGCCCGAATAGGGGCCGAGAACACCCAGCTTGATCGAGCTGGAGTCAGAGGAGCCGGAGCCCGAGTTGCCGCAGGCTGCCAGGCCAAGAGCAGCGGCAGAAGCGCCGGTTGCCTTCAGGAACGAACGACGTGAGATGCTTGCCATAACAGATTCTCCCTTTCTGTTGTGCCTTAAAGCTCTGATAGAGAACTTAGGACCAATTGGAAAGCAGCTTTGCAAGAACCGACAGGTTTTGATGTATCAGTAACTTTGAGATTCTTTTCTGAAACAATCTGTCCTCGCTGCTGCAACAGAAGCGCTGCGGCTACCATTCCCGCAGCTCAGAAGGCCTCCCCCGCCGGCTATAGCCAGATGCGAGGTACGGCCATGGTAATTCGTAGGCCGAGGACAGCCGCTGCACCGACAGAGGAGAGAGCTGCTTCAGCGTGCTTGGAAGAAGCGCATTCCATCTCGATTCCCTTTCCGGCTGGCTGAAAGAAAGCCTGTTGCTTTCTTGATATGCGTACCCTAGCGCACGCACACACAGATGGGCATCTACGTTACCTATGAGTTTTCCTGCCTGAAACAGAATGTCCTGATATCAGCCAGCGATATGGCACATATTCGAGCCAGCCCTGTCCGAACATGCATGAGAGCTTTTTCTCATCATGCATAGGCACGCCTGTCAGCCCGCGGAAACGCTGCACAATTCAGTGCGCAATTCCTCCATGCAACAAAGTTTTCTTTGGTTTACTATTGACACCATCAGGCCAAAGGTGTTTAATCCTAGCCAACAGATGGGAATTAGCTCTTCCTTCCCCCTCGTTTCGGAGCCCATTCCCAGGGACACAGACGTGTCCGAGATCCAGCAGACCCTCTCCCTGCTGGATCTTTTTTATGCCAAGAGAGCATCGAGACATGGAAAAGCACTGGTTTCCGGAGCTTCGGCATGCTCTGGATTCCAGCGCTCTCCTGCAGATGGACTTTTCC